>DASQRI010000365.1:0-4924 GCA_035642975.1 Mycobacterium sp. | reverse complement strand
GGCCATCGGCGACGACCTCGTCGACCGTGGCGTCAAGGCGCTGGTGATCGCCTGCAACTCGGCGTCGTCGGCCTGCCTGCATGACGCGCGCGAACGCTATGACGTGCCCGTCGTCGAGGTGATCCTGCCCGCGGTTCGCCGGGCCGTTGCCACCACGCGTAACGGTCGCATCGGTGTGATCGGAACGCAGGCCACCGTCGCCTCCGGTGCGTATCAGGACGCCTTCGCCGCGGCTCGCGACACCGCGGTCACCGCGGTGGCATGCCCGCGCTTCGTCGACTTCGTCGAGCGCGGCATCACCAGCGGCCGCCAGGTGCTCGGGTTGGCCGAGGGTTACCTCGAGCCGTTGCAGCGCGCTGACGTCGACACGTTGGTGCTGGGCTGCACTCACTATCCGCTGCTGTCCGGGCTGATCCAGCTGGCGATGGGGGATGCGGTCACGTTGGTTTCCAGCGCCGAGGAGACCGCGAAAGAGCTGCTTCGGGTGCTGACGGAGCGTGACTTGCTGCGTCCGCATTACGCGCCGCCGGCCACCCGGGTGTTCCAAGCCACGGGCGACCCGGAGGCATTCACCAGGCTGGCGGCGCGATTCCTGGGCCCCGCGGTAACCGGCGTTGAACCTGTCCGCCCCACCCACGTGTAATTAGGTATGCAGATGACTCCGATCACCCAATGCGGCGATGTTTTCGTCATCGTGGTACTGGGCATGGCACAGTAGTGACCGTGCGAATAACCGTGCTGGGCTGCTCTGGGAGCGTCGTCGGCCCGGATTCGCCGGCATCGGGTTATCTGCTCAGGGCGCCGGACACCGCGCCGTTGGTGATCGACTTCGGTGGAGGCGTGCTCGGTGCGTTGCAGCGGCACGCCGATCCGGGTTCGGTCAACGTGTTGTTGTCGCATCTGCACGCCGACCACTGTCTTGACCTGCCCGGGCTGTTCGTCTGGCGCCGCTATCACCCGTCGCCGCCCGTCGGCAAGGCATTGATGTACGGCCCGAGCGACACCTGGTCGCGCCTGGGCGCGGCCTCGTCGCCTTACGGCGGCGAGATCGACGACTGCTCGGACATTTTCGACGTGCGGCACTGGGTCGACGGCGAGGCCGTGCAACTGGGCGGGGTCAGCGTCCTGCCGCGGTTGGTGTGCCACCCGACGGAGTCGTACGGCATGCGGATCACCGATCCCGCCGGGGCGTCGTTTGTTTACAGCGGCGACACCGGTTACTGCGACCAGGTCATCGATCTGGCGCGCGGTTCCGATGTCTTCCTGTGTGAGGCATCCTGGACGCAATCGCCTGACCGTCCGCCCAACCTGCACCTGTCGGGCACCGAAGCCGGGCAGATCGCGAAGGCGGCCGGCGTGGGAGAGCTGTTGCTCACCCACATCCCGCCGTGGACGTCTCGTGAGGACGTGATCAGCGAGGCCAAAGCCGAATTCGGCGGCCCCGTGCATGCGGTGGTGTGCGGCGAGACGTTCAACGTCGGCCGCGACTGAACTGTTAACCGCGCGCTAGGGTTAGCGGCGTGTCAAAACGAGAAGACGGCCGCCTGGACGACGAGCTTCGACCGGTGGTCATCACCCGCGGGTTCACGTCGCACCCGGCGGGGTCGGTGGTGATCGAATTCGGCCAGACCAAAATCATGTGCACGGCAAGCGTCACCGAGGGTGTGCCCCGCTGGCGCAAAGGGTCGGGCCTGGGTTGGCTGACCGCCGAGTACGCGATGCTGCCCTCGGCCACCCACACTCGCGGCGACCGCGAATCGGTCAAGGGTCGGCTGTCGGGCCGTACTCAGGAGATCAGTCGCCTGGTCGGCAGGTCGTTGCGGGCCTGCATCGACCTGGCGGCGTTGGGGGAGAACACCATTGCGATCGACTGCGATGTGCTGCAGGCCGACGGCGGCACGCGCACCGCGGCGATCACCGGCGCGTACGTGGCGTTGGCCGATGCGGTGACCTACCTGTCCGCGGCCGGCAAACTGTCCGATCCGCGGCCGCTGTCGTGTGCGATCGCGGCGATCAGCGTCGGTGTGGTCGATGGCCGCGTGCGCGTCGATCTGCCCTACGAAGAAGACGCCCGTGCCGAGGTCGACATGAACGTCGTCGCCACCGACACCGGGACGTTGGTCGAAGTCCAGGGAACCGGGGAGGGTGCGACGTTCCCGCGCTCGACGCTCGACAAGCTGCTGGACGCCGCGCAGGGGGCCTGCGAAAAGCTCTTCGTTGTGCAGCAGGAGGCGTTGGCGCTGCCATATCCGGGAGTGTTGCCCGAAGGGCCTACGCCGCAGAAGGCGTTCGGAAGCTGACCCCCCTAGCGGTCGGCAAGAGGCGTGCGAGCCGAGGGATCGCCAAGGTGCCAGGACTCCCGGACCCCGAGCCGGAACCCACGTGGGTAGACCGAGCCATCGAGTTCGGCAGGCGCACCGATGAACTCGAAGAGGAATGGAAGGCGCGGCGTGAAGCGGAGCAGGAAGCCAAGAACGCCCCGCAGACCACAGCCGGCATTCTTCAAGCTGCCATCGCTGGACCGAGTTCTATCCCGCTAAACGGTGCGAGCGTGCTCCCCGCCGCTCTGGCCGGTGGCCATGGAACCGTCAACGGTGGAACGACCAGCAGCTATCCCAGTCACTCAGCCTTTGTTGATGCCAAGCACGCGCTGTTCAAAGAAGTCGGCACCGCGGGCGGCGCCGCCGGTCGCGGCGAAACCAACCGCCACCCGTCTCGCGCCAGCAGTCATTGTCATCGCTTCTCGCACCTTCGTTCGTAGCCGCGGCGGCGACAGTTTCTTGGCCGGTAGGCGGGTGCCGCACCGGGCTACCTCGACGCGCCGTGCGACCTCGAATTGGTCACGCCCGTAGGGCACGACGCACACGGGTACACCATGGGCGAGCGCCTTTTGAGTCGCGCCCATCCCACCGTGCGTCACTGCACACACCGCGCGGTCAAGAACTCCGCCGTGCGGGACGAACTGGCACACCGTCGCATTGGAGGATGTCGCAATTCCGTCTGGTTGCCCAGTCGGCATGGTCGCGACCACGTGCACCGGCTCATCGGCCAACGCGGTCATCGCGGTCTGGACAAGGTTGTCGTCGGCCTGTTTCTCCGACGACGTGGTCACGAGCACGATTGGCCGGTCGACCGAGGCCAGCCAATCGGGGTCCGTGTTCGGACCGGGGTCAAGCACGCAGGGTCCGATCATCTGTACGGCATCGCCCCAATCGGTTTGTGGGTACTGAAATGGCTTGCCGCTGGCGACGAGTAATAGCGGCGACCGACGCAAGAACTCGTCCATTGACGCGACCGGCCCTACATCGACCTTCGCGCGAATCGTGTTGATCGGCGGCAGCATTACCTTTTCGAGACTGCCCACCACAGCTTTCCGCACGGCGGCATCGCGCATCCGGCCCACAGCACCTGACATCGGTCTGAGACCCAGCCCAAACGGTGGCACCCCCGGCGATCGCAACGGCGGCGTGTACGGCGAGAAACAGGCCCATGGGATAGGACCGGCGTCGGCCGCGGACTGAGCACCCCAGCAATTCACATCGACAAGCAACGCGTCAGGGTGTGCACGCGCTACCGTCTCGACCAGATCGGTGACTTCGTGCACGGCGCGCCGGCCGAACACCGCGACCGACAGCTTCAGCGCAGCAACAGGGTTGGTTGCCTTCCAGTCGTCGAGCTCGATCCGCTCGATCCGCGGGTCGATCGCGTCCGTGGTAAATCCGAGCCGTTGGCCGATCTCGACACCGGTGGAAAGCGTGCGCATATGAACGGTGTGGCCGCGACGGGACAGCTCTGATAGCAGTGCGCTGATTGGCAATAGGTGACCAAGTGCGGGCGAGGTATAGGCCAGTATCGTCGCCATCTACTTCACAGTCGCTCAGACGATTCGGTTGACCATTTGGCGTGCCTCATCGATTCGCCCGCGGGCGTCGAGCTTCTCACACAGCGAGAGGTATTCCTTGGCCAGCTCCGCGTAGCCGCCGAAGTCGCCTTCCGACTTGGCCAGCAGCGCCCTCGATTTCAGCCACCACAGGTCCAGTGCCGGAATGCCAGGCCGACTGTCCTGCCAGTGATCGACGATTCGGTGCGCCTCAGTGAGGTCGTCGGTGGATCCCCGCTCGATGAGAAGGCCGACCAGTGCCTCACCGGCGGAACCGACGAAGACACGGGAGCCACCAGACATCTGTACCGCAAACGTGGCATCAAGTTCATCGATCGCCTCGTCAATTCGCCCGTGGCGGGCAGCGTCGATCGCCAGGTCGGCACCGACGACCGGCAGCGCGATGGTCAGGCTCTTGTGCTTCCGTATGTTCGCGTGGGCCTTGTGAAGCACGTCGATCGCCTCGTTGAGCGCCGCATCCTCCACTCGCAGCAACACTTTGCCGCAGGCCATTTGCGCGAGGATGATTTCGCTGATGTGACCGACCGATTCAGCACGCCGCAACGCCTCGCGCACGTGGTCGAGCGTCTCATCAGCCTGGTCCATGCCCAGCGCCGTCGTCACGACGAGGTAGACCAGAATTGACGCGTAGCGGCCGGATTGGAGCGCGTGCGCGTGCTCGCGTTCCTCTCGGAGGCGCCGTCTGCCCGCCTCGTAGCGACCGGCGCACGTCTCGATGGCACCAAGAAGGGCGTTTGCCGCGATAAGTTCGTCTGCCGGTACGTCCGTAGATAGTGCGTGTATCGCATCGATAACCTTGAGCGCGGCATCGAATTCGCAATTTACAAATCGTACAACTGCCACCGCATTGAGGATGATGCTCCTGGTCTCGGCATCGCAGTCGATGTGGCTGACTACATCCTCGAGCTCAGACGCCAGCGTCGCGGCCTCGGGAACGCGGTTGTCGTTGACATTCAACGACCAGATGCGTCCGGCCGTTCCGAGCGCGAGCGATCTCAGATCACCGGTTTGCATGGTCAGGTC
>DASQRI010000364.1:0-10963 GCA_035642975.1 Mycobacterium sp. | reverse complement strand
CGACCTGCGGGAGCACGGTTGGGTCCATCACATTCCCCGCTTGATGGTGCTGTCGAACTATGCGCTGCAGCGCGGTTGGCAACCTGCCGCAGTCGCCGACTGGTTTCACCGCAGCTTCGTCGACGGCTACGACTGGGTGATGGTCGCCAACGTCGTCGGGATGTCCCAGCACGCCGACGGCGGCCTGATGGCGACCAAACCGTACGCGGCGAACAACCGGCGGATGAACAAGCCCTGGCCGGGCTGCGACGGCTCGGTGATCTCGACGACGTCGTCGAACAACAGCGGCGCCTTGGCGGACGGGCCCCGTAGCTCATGCTGGCCGTAGACAAAGTCATCGCGGCGCCGTCGACCGCGGCCTGGGATGTCCTGGTCGACCTCGATGCGTGGCCGAAATGGGGCCCGACGGTCAGCCGGGCACGTCTTGATCCCCCGCACACCGAGCTGGCCTTGCACGCCACCGGCACCGTGGACACCGCCCTGGGCTTCGCGGTCCCGTTCGTCGTCACCGAGTTCGAGCAGGGACGGCATTGGGCGTGGAAGGTGGCCGGCATCCCCGCAACCCACCACCGAGTCGAACCGGTTGGCAGGCGCGCACGGGTGACCATCGCCGTTCCGTGGTGGGCGGCCGGCTATCTGGCGGTGTGCTCGATAGCGTTGCGCCGCATCGACGCGATGCTGAGCGATGCGCCGTAGCCGATCACCAACCCATGGATCCCGGAATTCCCTTGAACGGGCCCACAATCCAGCTGGTGATCCAGCCGCCGTAGAAACCGCCCGGTTGCGGGATCACCTGCTCGCCGTCGACCGTGCAGCGATCGACGGCTGCTGCCATCACCGCGATGGCATCCGTGATAGGCGCGAGGCCACGGCTGGGCGTCGGGTAGGTCCACGCCGCTTTGGGCGCCACCCGCCGCTCGGTCACCAGGTCGTAGTAGCCGGCCTGCCCTTTCCATTCACACCAGGATGCGCCGCCAGCCGGTCGCAGGACGCCCTCGGCGAAGGCAGCTTGCGGTAGGTAGTAGGTCGGCGGGTGGCTGGTCTCCAACACCCGCCAGGCCCGAGTTGTCGACGCGATCGGCCGGCCGCCCAACTCGACGGTGATCGAGCCGGTGAACTCCTCCAACCGGGGCGGACGGGGGTAGTCCCACACCGACTCCTGTCCGGGGCCGACTGGATCGGGCTTGGGCCACGGTGTCACGGCTGGATGATCTCCATCACTCGCGCCATTCTGCCTGCACTCACACGGGTGTGACCGCCACGCGGCGGGTACCCCCAGCGTGCATGTGAAAGCGTGCAGGTGGAGTCGGGCCGTAAATAGGCGGCCACCAGGCGAAAGAGAGCGCTGTGACGGAAACTGTCGGTTCGGTCGACCCGGCGCTGGCGGCGCCTGTCGAGCAGTGGCCCGGAAAGGCTTACCCGCTGGGCGCGACCTACGACGGCTCCGGCACTAACTTCGCGGTGTTCAGTGAGGTCGCCGAGAAGGTGGAGCTCTGCCTGTTCGATGCCGACGGCACCGAGTCCAGAGTGCCGTTGAACGAGGTGGACGGATTCGTCTGGCACGGCTTTCTGCCCGCGATCGAACCGGGTCAGCGCTACGGGTACCGGGTGCACGGGCCCTACGACCCGGCCGCTGGGCAGCGGTGCAATCCGAACAAGCTGCTGATCGATCCGTACGCGAAGGCGATCGACGGCAACTTCGAATGGCACCAGGCGCTGTTCAGTTACAACTTCGACGACCCCGACAGCCGCAACAACGACGACTCCGCGCCGCGCATGCCGAAATCGGTAGTGATCAACCCGTTCTTCGACTGGGGCAACGATCGCCCGCCGGGCCACGAGTACGCCGACACGATCATCTACGAGGCGCACGTGAAAGGCCTGACCCAGCGGCACCCGGGCATCCCCGAGCGGATGCGCGGCACGTACGCCGGTATCGCGCACCCGGTCATCATCGAGCACCTGAAAGCCCTGGGCGTCACCGCGATCGAGCTGATGCCGGTGCATCACTTCGCCAACGATTCCACGCTGGTCGAGAAAGGGCTGTCAAACTACTGGGGTTACAACACAATTGGCTTCCTGGCCCCCGACTTCAAATACAGCTCCAGCAACACACCCGGCGGTCAGGTGCAGGAGTTCAAGACCATGGTCCGCGCTCTGCACGAAGAAGACATCGAAGTCATCCTCGACGTGGTGTACAACCACACCGCCGAGGGCAACCACATGGGGCCCACGTTATCGATGCGCGGGATCGACAACGCCGCCTATTACCGGCTGGTCGACGACGATCCGCAGTACTACATGGACTACACCGGAACCGGGAACAGCCTCAACGTCGGCCATCCGCACACCCTGCAGCTGATCATGGATTCGTTGCGGTACTGGGTGACCGAGATGCACGTGGACGGTTTCCGCTTCGACCTTGCCGCGACGCTTGCCCGTGAGTTCTACGACGTCGACCGGCTGTCGGCGTTCTTCGAACTGGTGCAACAGGATCCGACGGTCAGCCAGGTCAAGCTGATCGCCGAGCCGTGGGATGTCGGCCCGGGCGGCTATCAGGTCGGTAACTTCCCGCCGCAATGGACGGAGTGGAATGGCAAGTACCGCGACACCGTTCGCGACTACTGGCGCGGCGAGCCGGCAACCCTCGGCGAGTTCGCCTCACGGCTGACCGGCTCGGCCGACCTCTACGAGGACACCGCGCGACGCCCGGTGGCTTCGATCAACTTCGTCACCGCGCACGACGGGTTCACGTTGCGGGACCTGGTTTCGTACAACGAAAAGCACAACGAGGCCAACGAAGAAGGCAACAACGACGGCGAGAGCAACAACAAGTCGTGGAACTGCGGCGTCGAAGGCCCCACCGACGATCCGGAGGTCAACGCTTTACGCGCCCGTCAGCAGCGCAACTTCCTCGCGACGACGCTGCTGTCGCAGGGGGTCCCGATGATCTCGCACGGCGACGAGATCGGCCGCACTCAGAACGGCAACAACAACGGCTACTGCCAGGACAATGAGATCACCTGGATGCACTGGGACAAGGCCGACACCGAGCTGCTGAAGTTCACCCGATCGGTGTCCGCCCTACGGGCCGCCCATCCGGTGTTTCGGCGACGCCGGTTCTTCCAAGGGGTGCCGGTACGCCGACGAGGTGCCGTCGGACAACCCGACATCTCATGGTTCCGGCCGGACGGCTCCGAGATGAGCGACGACGACTGGGGTTCGGGCTTCGGCAAATCGGTAGCGGTCTATTTGAACGGCTTGGGCATCCCCGACCTCGACGCCCGCGGACAGCGAGTGACCGACGATTCGTTTTTCCTGTGCTTCAACGCCCACCACGAGCCGATCGAGTTCGCCCTGCCCCCAGCCGAGTTCGGCCGGGCCTGGGTGCCGGTCGTCGACACCTCCGCCTCAACGGCCGATCCCGAAGATCAGCAACCGTTTTCGGTGGGTAGCGCCGTTCAGGTGGGGGCGCGCACGGTGCTGGTGCTGCAAGCCGACGGCGAGTAGCCCCCGGTCGGTCAGCCGTGTGGCGCCTCAGAGATCTTGCTGTCCGGCTTGCCGAGCGTCTGGCACCACGTCGCCGCCGATAAACGGGTAGCGGTGAGCTCCAGATTCGTGGGGTCAGCTCCACTCTTGTCCTTGAGCATCTTGGTGACCTCGTCGTTCTGCTTCTTCTCGTCCTGCGTGGTGAAGTCCTTGCATTTGGTGTCTCCACCGGTGTTGATCACCTGTGATACCGAGCATCCGCCGAACAGCAGAGCCGCGGTCACGATCGCGGCAGGCGCCATTGCCTTCATCATCGAGCCTTTCCTGAATCGAACTGGCACTTGTTTGTACACCCCTGCAGGAAATTCGAAACGTTGCGTGGCCGTCAAGCCGGCCGTACCCGGATGCGGATGGGTCCAGGCGACGGCTGCTGCGGGTCGACCGCAGCACCCCGTTGGGTGATTTCCACCTCGCCGTCACGGGCCAGCGCGAACGCGATGCTACGGCTCTGCGCCGTGAGCTCGCGCCAGCCGTCACCGCCGACGGCCCGGGCCGCATCCGACGGGCAGATGCTGGAGCCCGCTCCGCGATGGCGCGTCAGAGCCAGGATCGCCGCGCGCAGCCGAGTGGCCGCCGGCCCATCGCCCAGGGCGGTCCGCGCCGCACGGGCCGCGGGACCGGCGCCGTCGGCCACCCGGGCCAGCTGGGCCCGCGGACCCGATCCACCCGATCGCACATCGCCAGGCTAGCTACATGACGACGTGGCCGGCGTCGACCGGCAACGTCGCACCCGTTACATACCGGGACCGCGGACTGACCAGCCACAGCACCGCTTCGGTGACGTCTTGCGACTCGACCAACGGCACGTCGGGCAGCAGGGTCTGTGAGATTGCCGGGTTCGGATTCTCCAACATCCCGTTGATCACGAAGTCGTTGAGAATCATCGGGGTGGCGACCCCGCTGGGATGCACGGAGTTGACCCGAATATTGTGCGGCGCATACGCATTGGCTGCGGAGCGCATCAGACCCACCACCCCGTGCTTGGACGCGGCGTAGGCGAACATCGCGGCGGTGCCGTCGCCGCCCCGACCGGTCAGGCCTTGCGACGAACTGACCAAAACCACCGACCCGCCCCGGCCCTTGCGGATGATCGACGGCACCGTCGCGAGGATGGTGTGCCAGACACCCTTGAGGTTGGTATCGACGATCGCGTTGAACACCGGCTCGGAGTGCGTCTGTGTGTCGCCGATGCCGACCACACCTGCGTTGGCGATGACAATGTCGATCTCACCCAGGTCGTCGATCCCCGCCTGGACCGCGCCTTCCAGCTGCGCCAGGTCACGCACGTCGGCGATGACGGCTGCGACTTTGCGGTCGGCGTTCTCGACCAGCCGGGCGGTCTCGTCGAGATCGGCCTTGGTCGCCAGTGGGTAGGGAATCGCCTCGATATCCGCGCAGACGTCGACGGCGATGATGTCGGCGCCCTGTTCGGCAAGTGCCACGGCGTGGCTGCGACCCTGGCCGCGTCCCGCCCCGGTGATGACGGCGACGGTGTTGTCGAGTTCACCCATGACGGCAAGGTACTCCGGCGAATAAATGACCGAAAACTAGGTCGGGTCTGCGAACATGGTCTGCGGCGTACCGGCACTCCCACGGAAATGCGGAGGAAAACGTTTGGCCATCCAGGGTGATTCGAGGCAATGTGATTCGAGATGAGTGAGAGTGCGCTTGAAATCACCAACCTGATTTACACCTACGCCGAGCGCCTGGACGCCGGTGACCTGGATGCGGTGGCCGCACTGTTTGCCCACGGCCGCATCTGCGGTATGGAAGACGGTCCGCCGGAGACGGTGTTCAGCGGAACCGCCGGGGTGCGCCAGCTGTACGACATGGCCACCCGCATCTACGCGGACGGCACCCCCAAGACCAGGCACAACACCAGCAACGTGCAGCTGGAGATCAACGAGGCCGACGGAACCGCCCGCAGCACGTCCTACTACTGCGTCACGCAGGCCACCCCCGAGTTGCCCTTGCAGGTGATCGTGACGGGGCATTACAAGGACACGTTTCACCGGCTGGACGACGTGTGGTGGTTCGACAGCCGCACCATGTTCGTCGACCAGATCGGTGACGTCAGCCATCACCTGAAGTTCTGACCGCGTGCAGCACTCGAGCGCGTTCGACGTCGAAGCCGTGCTGGCCGACGCACAGCGCAGGGAGTCACTCACCGACTGGGGACCCGGGGACTTCGAACGCCCGCTCGGCGTGCTGCTGGCCGATTACGCCAAGGCCGATCTCAATGACATCGGCGTGCTCATTCTGCGGTCGGGCATCGTTCACAGCCTGCGGATGCGGCTGCGTACCCAGGAGTGGATCCGCCGTCACCCGCAGATCCTCGACGAGCGCGTCATCGCGCCGATCGTCGTCGTCGGGATGATGCGCAGTGGGACCACGCTGCTGCAGCGGCTGCTGGCCGCCGACCGGCGTTTCCATTGTGCCTACGGCTGGGAGGTCGTCGAAGTCGCGCCCCGGCTCGGCTACGAGTTCGGCGGCGCCGATCCCCGCATCGCCGTCAGCGAGGCGCGGGAGTCGAAATCCCGTGAGCTGGCGCCGGATTTGTTCACCATCCATCCGATGTATGCGCGGGAAGCCGAAGAGGAGATTGTCTTCTTGGCCGACGCGCATTTGTCGCACGTGCCCGAATCCGGCGCGCATCTTCCGGTCTACCGGTCCTGGCTCGACGAACAGGACTTCGCGCCCGCTTACGCCTACCTGCACCGCATGCTGCAGTTCCTGCAGTGGCAGAAGCGGCAAACCGATCCGGAGAGCGGTTCGGCGCCTCAGCGCTGGGTGCTCAAGTCACCCGCTCACCTGGGCTATTTGGACGTGCTGCGAAGGCATTTCGCCGACCTGCACATCGTGCACATGCACCGCGACCCCCGCACCACGATAGCTTCCGGGGCGAGCCTGAACGCGACCCTGCACGCCATGCACGCCGACACCGTCGACCTGCACCGGGTGGGCGCGCAGTGGCTGCAGCGGATGGGCTGGACCAATGACCGGGCCCTGCAGATCCGCGACGGCTGGTCGGACGACGCGGCCCGCGTCACCGACATCTCGTTCGACCAGGCCGTCGCCGATCCGATCGGACAGGTGGCCCGGGTCTACGACGCCGTCGGCATGCCGCTCACCGCGGCCGCCGAAGACGCGATGCGGCATTGGCTGCACGAGCGTCCCCGTGAGACGGCGCGCCCACCCTACGGCCTGGAAAGCTACGGCCTGGATCCCGAGCAGGTCGATGAGCGTTTTACGCTGTACAACAAGCGTTTTCGCGTATATGCGGGAAAGTAAGGAGCAATTCATGTCTCATGACCCCGTCGCGACGTTGTCTCAGCACGAACAGGAGTTGGCCGCGCTCGACCTGATCGAGCACCCCACCGTGAAGGCGGCCTACCGTACCGTTGCCGAAACCTGGTTGGGGCGAGCGAAGGCGTCAGATGAGATGCGGCAGCGGTTCGACGAGGCGTTCGCCGAAGTGATGTTCTCGGCAGCGGTGTGGTCGTCCAACCAGGACAAGCTGCGGCCCAAAGTCAGTTGCATCACCCGGCTGGCTCACCCCGTCGACGGCCGCAGCATTCCCGGATCACGTTGGGGCATCGACAATCCCGACAGTGTGTATCGGGTGATCCCGATCTCGGGTGAGGAACGATACGAGATCCACGGCCGGGTCGGCCGGCACCGCATGACCGAGAACTATTTCACGTTGTGGGACGCCCACATGGGCACCGTCGATGTGCTCAACGGCCGGACTATGCAGGTGGACTCCGACGGAAGCTACACCATCACCGTGGACGCCGAGCCCGCCAACGGCAGGCCCAACCACGTACAGACTTCGCCCGCGGCACATGAGTTTTACATCCGCGACGTGCTGCTGGATTGGGGCCGGGACGACCCCAACCATATCGAGGTGAAACGGCTTGGCGGGCCGCCGGTGACGCCCGCGCGCACACTCGACGAGCAGGCCGAGGCCACGGCGGCGATGATGGCGTACTTCGCCGACTTCACCGGCAAGCTCAGTCACGGCGTCTACAAGATGCCGCCCAACCATTTCAACCTGGCGTGGTCGGCCGACAAAGTCGGCGCGATGCGCAACCAGGTCTACGTGATGGGCCGCTTCGAGCTGGCCGACGACGAGGCGTTCGTCGTCGACGTCAGCGACGGTGGTGCCGAATACTTCACGGTGCCGCTGAGCAACATCTGGGGCACCACACTGGACATCGTCGACCGCACCGGCAGCCTCAACAAGGCGCAATCCGTTGCCAACGCCGACGGCACCTACACCTACGTGATCTCGCCAACCGATCCCGGCGTGGCGAACTGGATCGACTCCGACGGGCTGCGCGAGGGCATTCTGACCCTGCGAATGGCCGAGTTCGGCGAGACGGGCCCGCGTCAGGACCTCGGAGCCCGTGGCCGGGTGGTCAAACTGGACCGGCTCGATGCCGAGGTATCGACCCTGCCGCCAGTGAGCGTCGAGCAACGAGCCGACGAACTCGCGAAGCGCCGCAAGGCGTACCTGCGGCGGCTGCCGGAAGGGACGATCTGACATGGCCCACTGGCTGGTCACCGGCTGCTCCACCGGCTTTGGCCGCGAGATCGCCCGCGCCGCTTTGGAATCGGGCCACAACGTCGTCGTGACCGCGCGTCGGGCCGACGCGGTGCGCGATCTCGCCGACGAGTTCGGCGATCAAGCGCTGGCAGTCGAACTCGACGTCACCGACCACGAGCAGATCGCCGCCGCGGTGGCGGCGGCCGACGAAGCATTCGGCGGTGTCGACGTCCTGGTCAACAACGCCGGCCACGGCTATCTGTCCGCGGTCGAGGAAGGCGAGGACGCCGAAGTCCGAAAGCTGTTCGACGTCAACTACTTCGGCGCTGTCGACATGATCAAAGCGGTGCTGCCGGCGATGCGTGCTCGCGGCTCCGGACACATCATCAACATCTCGTCGATGACCGGTCTGGTCGCCAACCCGCCGAACGCCTACTACTCGTCGACCAAGTTCGCGTTGGAGGCCGTGACCGAAGCACTCGCCACCGAGGTGCGGCCACTGGGCATCAAGGTGACCGCCATCGAGCCGGGCGCCTTCCGTACCGACTGGGCGACCCGATCGATGAAGGAGTCCGAGCAGCCGATCGCCGACTACGCCGACGTGGCGGCGCGCAAAGACCTGATCAAGCAGTTCGCCGACCACCTGCCCGGCGATCCGAAGAAGGTCGCCGAAGCGGTGCTGATGGTGACCAAGCTCGACGAACCACCGCTGCGGCTACTGCTGGGCCGCGACGTGCTCAAGGCGATGCGCGACAAGATCGCCGCCCTGTCGTCGTCGATCGACGAGTGGGAGTCCGTCACTCGGGACGTGAACTTCCCCAGTTCGGGATAACCGGCGAGCAGTCGGAAAAGCCCCCGACACGCCGAAGCGTGGGGGGCTTTTGCGACTGTTCGCGCGAGAAGCGGATCAGCCCTTGCGGGTCTTGATCGCCTCGGTCAGCTGCGGCGCGACCTTGAACAAGTCGCCCACGATGCCGTAGTCGGCGATCTCGAAGATCGGCGCCTCTTCGTCCTTGTTGACCGCGACGATCGTCTTCGATGTCTGCATTCCGGCGCGGTGCTGGATGGCCCCGGAGATGCCCAACGCGATGTAGAGCTGCGGCGAGACCGTCTTACCGGTCTGGCCCACCTGGAACTGGCCCGGGTAGTAGCCGGAGTCCACGGCGGCACGCGATGCGCCGACCGCGGCACCCAGCGAGTCGGCCAATTCCTCGACCACATGGAAGTTGTCCGCACTCCCCACACCACGGCCACCGGACACCACGATCGTCGCCTCGGTGAGCTCTGGGCGGTCGCCGGCGACAGCGGGCTCACGCGAGGTGACCTTGGCGGCGTTCTCGGCGGGCTCGGGCACCTCGACGGTGACCTTTTCGGCTGCGCCGTCGGCCGGCTCGGCGTCGATGGCGCCCGCGCGCACGGTGATCACCGGGGTGTCGCCGTTGGCCTGCGCCTCGACGGTGAACGCACCACCGAAGATGGAGTGCACGCCTTTGGGGCCTTCCTGCACCTCAACCACGTCGACCAGCAGGCCGGAACCGATCCGAGCGGCGAGCCGGCCCGCGATTTCCTTGCCGTCGGCGTTGGCGGCCAGCAAAACTGCTGCCGGGCTGGCGGATTCGGCCAGCGCGGCAAGCACGTCGACGGCCGGGGTGATCAGATAGTTCTCCGCCGTGTCGGACTCGGCGACGTAAACCTTGGCGGCACCGGCCGCCTTCAACCCGTCCAGGAGCGGGTCGGTGGTACCCGGCTTACCCACCACGACGGCGGTGGGCTCACCCAAAACACGTGCCGCGGTGATCAATTCGGAGGTGACCTTCTTCAAAGCGCCTTCAGCGTGCTCGACGAGCACCAGTACTTCAGCCATGGGTTATTCCGTGTCTTTCAATTCGGGTTTACGTCTTAGACGAGCTTCTGGGAGACCAGGTACTCGGCGATCTTGGTGCCGCCCTCGCCCTCGTCGGTGACCTTCTCACCGGCAGTCTTGGGTGGCTTCGGGGTGGCCTTCAGGACCGTCGAGCCGGCGTTCGCCAGTCCGACCTCGTCGGCTTCCACGCCTATCTCGGCCAGCGTCAGCTTGGTGACTTCCTTCTTCTTCGCGGCCATGATGCCCTTGAAGGACGGGAAGCGCGGCTCGTTGATCTTCTCGGTCACGCTCACCACGGCGGGCAGCGAGGCCTCGATCTTGAACACGCCGTCGTCGGTCTCCCGCTGGCCGGTGATCTTGCCGCCCTCGAGCGACAGCTTGCGTAGATGGGTCAGCTGCGGCAGGCCGAGGTACTCGGCGATGATGGCCGGCACCGCGCCGCCCACGCCGTCGGTGGACTCATTACCGGCGATCACCAGCTCGGTGCCCTCGATGGTGCCCAGCGCACGCGCCAGCGCCCACCCGGTCTGGATGACGTCGGAGCCGTGCAGCCCGTCGTCGAGCAGGTGGACGGCCTTGTCGGCGCCCATCGACAACGCCTTGCGAATCGCCTCGGTGGCCCGCTCCGGGCCGGCGGTCAGCAGGGTCACCGATCCCTCGGTGCCGTCGGCGGCTTCTTTCTCGCGGATGAGCAGCGCCTCCTCGACGGCGCGCTCGTTGATCTCGTCCAGCACGGCGTCGGCGGCCTCGCGGTCCAGCGTCCAATCGCCGTCGGTGAGTTTGCGCTCTGACCAGGTGTCCGGGACCTGCTTGATCAGGACCACGATGTTCGTCATGAGTGTGGCTCGTCCTCCTCGAGTGAGTCCTGCAGCCGCAAGCTGCAGAACTTGTGTCACGTCTTATGCGCCCCGCACCCGCATGTTACTGACCGGTAACTTTGTGTGGTTCGCTCTCACACCATAGCGGGTCGTCCTGCAGGTTCTGTGCCCGCATCGGCCCGG
>DASQRI010000363.1:0-9363 GCA_035642975.1 Mycobacterium sp. | reverse complement strand
GCCGAAGGAGCAACACCTCTCCGTCAACCTCTCAGGCACCCGGACCGTGTCAGACCCCGATGCCTCTGGAAAGCGGTGGCCCTCAACTCGGGTCACCCGCCCATGGGGAAAGACATGCGGATGTCGAATCTCTCAGGCGCCCGGTTCGGGTAGACGACAGAGGGGGAGGACCTGTGTTCCTCTGCCTGTGTCAGGAGTCCGCCAATGTCCGACTACACCAACCCCGTTTTCGCCGACCGGCACATCGGCCCGGACAGCGACGCTGTCGCGGCCATGCTCGAGGTCATCGGCGTCGACTCCCTGGAAGAATTGGCCCGTCGCGCGGTGCCCGCGGGCATCCTCGACCACCTCACCGACACCGGCGCCGCGCCCGGTCTGGAGCAGCTGCCGCCGCCGGCCAGTGAGGCCGAAGCGCTCGCCGAGCTGCGGGCGTTGGCCGATGCGAACACCGTCGCGGTATCGATGATCGGGCAGGGCTACTACGACACGTATACGCCGCCGGTGCTGCTCCGCAATATCTTGGAGAACCCCGCCTGGTACACGGCTTACACGCCGTATCAGCCGGAGATCAGCCAGGGCCGGCTGGAAGCGTTGCTGAACTTCCAGACCATGGTGGCCGATCTGACCGGCCTCGAGGTCGCCAACGCATCGATGCTCGACGAGGGCACCGCCGCCGCCGAGGCGATGACGCTGATGCACCGTGCGGTGCGTGGTAACGCCAATCGGCTGGCTGTCGACGTCGACGTATTCGCTCAAACCGCCGCGGTGCTGGCCACCCGCGCCGAGCCGCTGGGCATCGAGATCGTTACCGCCGACCTGCGTGACGGCTTGCCGGACGGCGAGTTCTTCGGTGTCATCGCCCAGCTGCCCGGCGCCAGTGGCCGGGTCACCGACTGGTCGGCGCTGGTCGCCGAGGCGCACGAGCGTGGCGCGCTGGTGGCCATCGGCGCCGACCTGCTGGCGCTGACGTTGGTGACGCCGCCGGGGGAGATCGGCGCTGACGTCGCGTTTGGCAACACTCAACGGTTCGGCGTGCCAATGGGATTCGGCGGCCCGCACGCCGGATACCTGGTGGTGCACGCTCAGCATGCGCGGCAACTGGCCGGCCGGCTGGTCGGCGTTTCCGTCGACGCAGACGGGTCACCCGCCTACCGATTGGCGCTGCAGACGCGCGAGCAGCACATCCGCCGGGACAAGGCGACCAGCAACATCTGCACCGCGCAGGTGCTGCTGGCGGTGATGGCCGCGATGTACGCGAGCTACCACGGCGCCGACGGACTGACCGGCATCGCCCGGCGCGTGCACGCCCACGCCGAGACGATCGCCGCCGCGCTCGGCGATGCGTTGGTGCACGACAAGTACTTTGACACCGTGTTGGCCCGGGTGCCTGGCCGCGCCGATGACGTCATCGCCGCGGCGAAGTCCAACGGCATCAACCTGTGGCGGGTGGACGACGACCATGTCTCGGTGACCTGTGACGAAGTGACGACCGACGCCCACGTGGCGGCGGTGCTGGACGCGTTCGGGGTCTCGTCGGCCGAACCCGTTTCCGCCGAGATCGCCACTCGCGCATCGGAGTTCCTGACCCATCCGGCGTTCATCAAATACCGCACCGAAACATCGATGATGCGGTACCTGCGCTCGCTCGCCGATAAGGACCTTGCGTTGGACCGCAGCATGATTCCGCTCGGCTCGTGCACGATGAAGCTCAACGCCGCCGCCGAGATGGAACCGATCACCTGGCCGGAGTTCGCGCGCCAGCACCCTTTCGCGCCGACTTCCGACGTTCAGGGTCTGCGTCGCCTGATCGCCGATCTGGAAACCTGGCTGGTGCAGATGACCGGCTATGACGCGGTCTCGCTGCAGCCCAACGCCGGATCGCAGGGGGAGTACGCCGGCCTGTTGGCGATTCACGCCTACCACGCCAGCCGCGGCGAACCGCAGCGCGACGTCTGCCTGATCCCGTCCAGCGCGCATGGCACCAACGCCGCGTCCGCGGCGCTGGCCGGCATGCGGGTCGTGGTGGTGGCCTGCCGGTCCAACGGCGACGTCGACCTCGACGACCTGCGCGCCAAGGTCAGCGAGCACGCCGACCGGCTGTCGACGCTGATGATCACCTACCCGTCGACGCACGGTGTGTACGAGCAGGACATCGCCGAGATCTGCGCCGCCGTGCACGACGCCGGCGGCCAGGTCTACATCGACGGCGCCAACCTCAACGCGCTGGTCGGGCTGGCCCGGCCCGGGAAATTCGGCGGTGACGTCAGCCACCTGAACCTGCACAAGACGTTCTGCATCCCGCACGGTGGCGGCGGTCCGGGCGTCGGGCCGGTGGCCGCACGGTCGCATCTGGCGCCATTCCTGCCCGGGCATCCGTACGCGCCGGAGCTGCCCGACGGTCACCCGGTGTCGGCTGCGCCGTACGGGTCGGCGTCGATCCTGCCGATCACTTGGGCCTACATCAGGATGATGGGCGCGGACGGCTTGCGGGCCGCATCGTTGACGGCGATCACGTCGGCGAACTACATCGCCCGCCGGCTCGACGAGCACTACCCGGTGCTTTACACCGGCGAGAACGGCATGGTCGCCCACGAGTGCATCCTGGATCTGCGGCCGATCACCAAGTCGACCGGCGTGACCGTCGACGATGTCGCAAAACGCTTGGCGGACTACGGCTTCCACGCGCCGACCATGAGCTTCCCGGTCGCAGGCACGCTGATGGTCGAGCCCACCGAGAGCGAAAGCCTGGCCGAGATCGACGCGTTCTGCGAGGCCATGATCGCCATCCGCGCCGAGATCGACCGGGTTGGCGCCGGCGAGTGGCCGGTGGATGACAACCCGCTGCGCGGCGCACCGCACACCGCCGAATGCCTGGTGGTCGACAAGTGGGAGCACCCCTACACCCGCGAAGTGGCCGCCTACCCGCTCGGAAAGGCCTTCCGGCCCAAGGTGTGGCCGCCGGTGCGCCGCATCGACGGCGCCTACGGCGACCGCAACCTGGTGTGCTCGTGCCCGCCGGTGGAGGCGTACGTGTGAGCCAGCCTGACCTACAGCGCCGCCAGGATCTGCTGCGGCACAGTGTCCACCAGCTCAGTGACCAGGCCACCCAACGGGTCCACAGTGACGTTGGCCAAATCGCCCAGACCGAGATCGCCGAGCAGGTCGCCCAGAGTCAGGTTGGAGAGGTCACCCAAGTCGCTCAGGTTTAGCGGCAGGGTGGAAAGGCCCAGCTCGTTGACCAGGTCACCCAAGTTCAGGGCGCTGTTCAACGTGCCGGTGATATTGGTGTCAAGGCCCAGCAGTGTGCCCAGGTCGATAGTGTTCAACACGGCTGTGACGGCGGGAGTGTCAAGGAGTTGATGTCCACGGTCGCGGTTTGTTCGGGGGCGAGGACGCCGTTGTACAACCGGCAGCCGGTCAGCTCAAGAAGTTAGTCACCGCGGCGGCCAGGTCGGGCGATGCCGACGTGGCCAGGTTCTGGTAGCTACCGCCGGACAGCTTCGCGACGGCCTCCCAGGTCGCCCGATCGGAATCGGAGCCGAAATCGATGACGTTGACCGCTACCGGCTTGGCCGGGTCGGCGCTCTGCTTGATGAAGTCCTGCAGGCCCTCGCCGCCAAGACTCTGATCGGTGTGCGGTCCGGCCGTGATCACCAACACCGAATTCGTTTGCCCAGCATGAAAATTGGTTTGCGCATCCTTATAGATCAGCCGCAGCGTGGTGAACGACACCGCACCCCCTGAAGACGCGTGTTGCCTATCCAATGCTGTCTTCAGGGCCTCCGACCGCGGCTGGCCGTCGACGGGATCGGCGAGCGGGCCCGCCGACACCTCCGACCGGCCTTCTTTGCCGTCGAACGTCCACAGCCCGATCACCGAGTTGGGCGGCAACGCCTTGATCCGGTTGTCGAGGGCGCCGACCACATTGCCCAGCCGGGTCTTGCCGCCTTCTTCGGCGATCATCGACTGATCCAGCATGATGATGGCCGCCGGCGCCCCGGAGGGTGCGGACACACTGTTCGCCAGCGCGGCGCGCGTCGCGTCGTCACCGACCGACAGCGTCGACGACAACGCCGCGAAGCTGGTGACGTCGCTGCTGGGCGGCTTGACTCCCTCAACCCTGAAGCCGGCCTTGGCCAGCTCGGCCAGCTGATCGGATTTGCGCATGAATCGGGCGAACTCGCTGGCCGCCGTCACCTGCTCTTGCGACAGCCAGGATCCGCTCAGCAGCACCGTCGGGTAGTCGGCGACCGCGGCCGGCCCGGGCGGCAGCCAGGAATTCAGGGCGCCGTTGGCGTCGGGCAATGATTCGCCGCGCGTGAAAAGTTGCTGCTCGGTGGTGACCACCGCATGCACCGGCGCTGCCGCCGGATCACCGGGCCGCAGCAGCGCATTCATCGCCTCGGCCAGCGAGTTGTCGGCGAGTTTGGGCTGACTGCCGATCAACGTGTGCACCGCACCGCTGCCGTCGGTCGGCGGTGCACCGGGCGGCACGGAGGCCGCCGCCACTGCCTCGCCAGCCAGAAACGCGGCGTCACTGTTGCCGCCGAGCGGCAACGCCAGCCGCAGCGACCCCCACGTCGGCAGCTTCAATGCGGCCAACGCGTCGGGTTTGGTCTGCAGCTCGGGCAGCGTCGACCATTTCTGGTCGCCGAGTGCGCGTTCAAGTTCGGGTCGCACCGCGAGCACCACCGGCGAAGTGACCAGCGACCGGCTGTCAGAGATGGTTTCCTTGCCCGTCGCGGCGGTCAGCCGCGCTGCCGAGACCGAGCTGCCCGGGATCCACAGCGCCGGTCGCTGCCCCAGGTCTGCGGGCCATTTTCCGATGAAGCCGTCGACGACGGCGTCGGAGCCGGCGGGTTTGACACCGATGGCGACGCAGTGGTCGCCGACAGGCGCAGCCGAGGCGTTGAACCGGTCCGCGAAATGCTGCACGTGGTCGGCGATCGACGGATCGGCGATGACGGCGACGGGCTGTTTCTCGCCGACGCATCGGGCACTGTGCGACCGGTTGGACAACGCGTCACCGAAGAAACGCCACAGGATGACCACGCCCACCACGACGACGACCGCGACCAGGGCCGCGATCACACCGATGCTGACACCGCGTCGCCCGCCGTCGTTGCGGTGACCGCCGCGCCACTCGTCGCCGCCCCGATGGCCTCCGGAAAGCGGTGGCGGTGGCGGCGCCGGTGGCCCCTGGCCACGTCGCCGAAAGTCGGGGAAGTCGTCTGGCGGGTCGATCTCGGCGGGGGGCAGATCCTCTTCGGCGCGCTGCGGCTCCGGCGGCGGGTAATCGTCGGGGTGGCCGCGAGGGGGCTCGGTGTAGTCGAAAAACCCTGAGCTGTCGGAAAAGTCGTCGAGGTACTCGTCGGCCGGTTGATTCGGAAAGCGCGGCCCGGCCCCAAAACCGGTATCCGGAGGTGCGGGGGCCGGGAAATCCTCGGGCTCCCGAAAGCCACCGACATCCCCGAAGTGCTCCGGCGGGGAATCGTCGTCCGACGGTTCGCCGGTCGGCTCGTCCGGGTCGTCGGGAGCTCTGTGCCTACCCATGCCGGTGCTCTCCTGCGCGCCGAGGGCGCCTGACGCCTCTAGTCATGGCGACAGTCGATGCTCCCCGAGCGGAAATCATTCATGAGCCTGGGCTTTAAACTCGCGGCGGCGCCGATGCAGAATCGGCTCCGTGTAGCCGCTGGGCTGTTGGGTGCCGCTCAGAATCAACTCCTGGGCAGCCAGGAACGCGATGCTGTCGTCGAAGTTGGGTGCCATCGGCCGGTACGCCGAGTCCCCGGCGTTCTGCTCATCCACCAGTGGAGCCATCCGCGCCAGGCTAGCCCGCACGTCCTCTTCGGTGATGACGCCATGCCGCAGCCAGTTCGCCAGCAATTGGCTGGAAATCCGCAGCGTGGCACGGTCTTCCATCAGTGCGACGTTGTGGATGTCGGGGACCTTCGAGCAGCCGACGCCCGCGTCGATCCAGCGCACCACGTAGCCCAGGATGGACTGGCAGTTGTTGTCGACTTCCTCGCGGATCTCCTCCGGCGCCCAGGCCAGTTCTTTGGCCAGTGGGATGGTCAGCAGCTCCTCGATGGTGGTGCGTTTCTTGCCCTCGAGTTCTTTCTGCACGGCGCCCACATCCACGGAGTGGTAGTGCATCGCATGCAGGGTGGCCGCCGTCGGAGAGGGCACCCACGCGGTGGTCGCACCGGCCTTGGGCTGGCCGATCTTCTGCTCCATCATGTCGGCCATCAGCTCGGTCATGGCCCACATGCCCTTGCCGATCTGCGCCTTGCCCTTGAAGCCGGCGGCGAGCCCGGTGTCGACATTGTGGTCCTCGTAGGCCTTGATCCAGGTGGTGCTCTTCATCGCACCTTTGCGGATCATCGGGCCCGCTTCCATCGAGGTGTGGATCTCGTCGCCGGTGCGATCCAGGAAACCGGTGTTGATGAACACGACGCGGTCGGCCGCGGCTTTGATGCACGCCTTGAGGTTGACGGTGGTGCGGCGTTCCTCGTCCATGATGCCGACCTTCAGCGTGCCCTGCGGCAAGCCGAGGACGTCCTCGACACGGCTGAACAGCTCGCAGGTGAACGCGACCTCGTCCGGCCCGTGCATCTTGGGCTTGACGATGTAGATGGACCCGGTCCGGCTGTTCGTCAGCGGGCCGTTGCCGTCGCCGGTTTTGAGCCCATGGAGAGCGGTCAGCCCGGTGAACAGCGCATCCATGATGCCCTCGAACACCTCTTTTTCTTCGCCGTTGCCATCGCTCACGAGGATCGCGTCGTTGGTCATCAGATGGCCGACGTTGCGCACGAACAACAGGCTGCGGCCGGGCAGCGTCAGCTCCCCGCCTTGGGGCGTCTTGTAGATGCGGTCCTGGTTGAGCGCGCGGGTGAAGGTCTTGCCGTCCTTCTTGACCTCCTCGGCCAAATCGCCCTTGTTCAATCCCAGCCAGTTGCGGTAGCCCAGCACCTTGTCGTCGGCGTCGACGGCGGCCACCGAGTCCTCGAAGTCCACGATCGTGGTGATCGCCGACTCCAGGACCACGTCTTTGATCCCGGCGGCGTCGGTCTTGCCAATCGGAGATTCCGGGTCGATCAAGATCTCGATGTGCAGCCCGTGGTTGACCAACAACACCGACCAGTCGGGCTCGCCGAGTTCGCCGGTGTAGCCGGCGAACTGGCCCGGGTTGGCCAGCCCTCTGGACAACTCTTCGCCCCGCAGGCTGACCAGCAACCGACCATCTTCGACGCTGAGTCCCGTCGCGTCGGTCCACGAGCCAGACGACAGCGGCACCGCCTCATCGAGGAACTTGCGCGCATAGGCGATCACCTTGTCGCCGCGCACCTTGTTGTAGCTGGTGCCCTTGTCGGCACCGTCGGTTTCCGGGATGACGTCAGTGCCGTACAGGGCGTCATACAGCGAGCCCCATCGGGCGTTGGCGGCATTCAGCGCGAACCGCGCGTTGAGGACCGGCACCACCAGCTGCGGGCCTGCCGTCGTGGTGATTTCGGCGTCGACACCCGACGTGGTGATGGTGAAATCAGCGGGTTCGGGTAGCAGATAACCGATTTCGGCGAGGAACTCGCGGTACGTCTCGGGGTCGATCGGCTCGATGACGTGATGCCGGTGCCACTTGTCGATCTGCGCCTGCAGCTGGTCACGGCGTGCCAGCAGATCCTGGTTTTGTGGCTGCAGGTCAGTGACCACCTTGTCGACACCGGCCCAGAAGCTGTCGGGGTCGATATCCGTGCCGGGCAACGCCTCATCGTTGATGAAGTCATGCAGCACTTTGGCGACGCGCAGGTTCCCCACCGACACGCGATCTGTCATCATTTCCCTCCGCACTTGCCCAAACAATCAGTTCTCAGACTACCGGCCAGCAGCCCTATTACCCGTAACCGGCTTCCTGCAGCAACAGGTCACACCGGGCCAACAGCGCTGCTCTTAGCGGCGCAGCGCGTGAAGCGATGGCCTTCTGGCAACGCACGTAGTCGGCGCGGCCTGCAGCGTGCTCAATGGCGATCGGTGTGTACCCGTAGTCGCTCAGGTCATACGGGCTGGCTCGCATGTCGATTTCACGCGCAGCCGCGGCCAGCTCCAGGCAGTCCAGCAGCAACTCGGAGTCGATCAGCGGGCTCAACTTGTACGACCATTTGTACAGGTCCATGTTGGCGTGCAAGCAACC
The DNA here is from genome assembly GCA_035642975.1 of Mycobacterium sp. Classification (GTDB taxonomy): domain Bacteria; phylum Actinomycetota; class Actinomycetes; order Mycobacteriales; family Mycobacteriaceae; genus Mycobacterium. The sequence goes on along the minus strand of DASQRI010000363.1, from coordinate 1,175 downwards.
GGGCTGCTCCCACTCTTGTTGGGTAGCCCGGCTGGGCGAGTCGATGTTTCGTGGCGCGAACTCGGCCATATAGGGAGCACTGAAGAACCGGAACGCGTCGAAGTGGCTGCACCGCAGCGGTCCGGCGATCTCGGCCTCCACCACGGTGTCGGTGCCGGCGGCGCCGAGCCGGAGCGGGACCCGGTCGTGGCGCACCGCGCCACTGCGGTAGACCATCGCCCATTCGTGCAAACCAAAGCAGTTGAGCCGGGCCGGGCGCCGCGCGGTCGCCCGCAGCAGGCGCGCCACGAACGCAATGGCGTCCAGCTGGCTGCGCAGGTAGGTCTTGCTGACCCTGACGCCGTCGGCGTCAGCGAGGTAACCGCGACGGCCGCGGTAGCGGCGGACCGCTTCGCCGCCGGTGAGCAGCACCCCGTAGCCGGGGTGCCAACAGCGCAGTTGCCGCGGCCGCAGGCTGTAGTAGCTGAACAGGAAGTCCCACACCGGATGTGGTTCACCGGCGGATGCCCGCTTGGTGTGCGGGGCCACGAACGTCTCAACGCGCCCGGCGTAATCGTCTGCGCGAGCCATCCACTGCTCAGCATCAAGCCGGATGCTGGCTTGATTGCCCGGCTCCTTTTTGGGCCGGTCCGGCCCGCATCGTCGCCGATCGGCCTCAAGCACGCTGCGTCGTCCCGTCGCGCACCGTCCCGACCAGATCCCGCACCAGATCCTCTAGCGCCACCATCGCGACGACCGCCCCGTCCTGCCCGGTGACCAGCGCGAGGTGGCTGTTGCTGCGACGCATCCGCGATAGCGCCTCGGGCACCGACAGCGATTCGGCAACATGTGGCAGCGGCCGGACCCTGGCCAAGTCGACCACGGCGCGCGAGTCGTCGCCCAGTGACAGCACATCCTTGATGTGCAGGTAGCCGATGAATCTGCGGTCGGCATCGACCACCGGAAACCGCGAGTAGCCGGACGCGGCCAACGCCTTTTCGATCGCCGCGACCGTCGGCCCGGACCCAGGCCGAGCCACTTGCACCACACGGATCTCGGCGACCGGCTTTGCCACGTCGGCGACCCTCCGGTTGCGAATCTGTAGAGCCCGGGTGAGCCTGGTGTGCTCCTCGGGATCCAGCAGACCCTCGGACACCGATTCCGCGATCATCTCGCTGAGCTCGACGGTGGAGACG
>DASQRI010000362.1:0-3988 GCA_035642975.1 Mycobacterium sp. | reverse complement strand
GCCCGCCGCGTCGCGGTCGAAAAAGGCGGCCCGGTATTCGGCGACCGAACCCTCCAGGGTCGCGGCGGCCGGTGCGCCCATCGGCGGGTACCAGTGGTAGCCGGCGAACACCTCATCGGCGCCCTGACCCGATTGCACAACCTTCACGTGGCGCGCGACTTCCTGGCTGAGCAGATAGAAGGCGACGCAGTCGTGGCTCACCATCGGTTCGCTCATCGCGCCGATCGCCCCGTCGAGCGCGGGCAGCATCCGCTCGGTTCCGATACGGATCTGGTGATGATCGGTGTCGAAGCGTTTCGCAATGATGTCCGAATACTGGAATTCGTCGCCTCGGACGCCGCCGGCTGACTCGAAGCCGATGGAGAACGTCGACAGCCCGTGCTGGCCTGCCTCAGCGAGCAAGCCGACGATCAGGCTGGAGTCCACCCCACCCGAAAGCAGGCACCCGACGGGCACGTCGGCGACGAGTCGGCGCTCGACCGCGGTCCGCAGCGAGGCCAGCACGGCGTCCTCCCAGTCGCGTTCGGACCAGTCGGAGCGGTCGTCGTGCCGGGTGAAGTCGGGCGACCAGTAGGTTGCGGTGGTGATCCGCCCGTCGGGCTCGATGGCAACCAGCGAACCGGGCGGAACCTTGCGCACGCCGCGCAGGATGGTGGCCGGCGCGGGCACCACCGAGTGGAAGGTCATGTAGTGGTGCAGCGCGACGTGGTCGATGCGGGTGTCCACGCCACCGCCGGCCAGCAACGCCGGCAGCGTCGACGCAAACCGGATCCGGTGGGTGTCCTGCGTCAGATACAGCGGCTTGATGCCGAGCCGGTCTCGGCCGAGCAACACCCGGCCGCTGTCGCGCTCGACGATGGCGTAAGCGAACATGCCCTTGAAGTGGCTGACGAAGTCGTCGCCCCAGCGGTGGTAGGCCTTGAGCAAAACCTCGCTGTCGCTGTGCGAGAAAAAGCGGTAGCCGTAGCCCTGAAGCTCACGCCGCAGTTCCTTGTAGTTGTAGATGCAGCCATTCCAGGCGATCGACAAGCCCAGCTCGGAGTCGACCATCGGCTGAGCACCGGCTTCGGTGAGGTCGATGATTTTCAGACGACGGTGACCGAGGGCAACGCGACCTTGTGACCACACGCCGGCGCCGTCCGGCCCTCGCGGGGCCATGACGGCGAGCATCGCAGACACAGCCGCTATATCAGGCGGCCGACCGTCGAGTCGCACCTCTCCGGTGGCTCCACACACTTGCGCAACCCTACCGAGGTCGATTCCGACACGCGCGCTGCTGATCCGTGATCACGTCGATAGTCAAGTCTACTTTCCACCGGTGCCGCCAGGAATGCTCGCCAGTAAATGCCTGCTGAGCTGGCGGTTCGTTCATTGTCTTCATGTCAACCGCGGCAGTCGGAACAACTTGTCGGGGTCTTCGTTCTCCACCTGCAGATAACGCCGTCCATCGGCGGCGGTCGCAACACCGATAGGCGTGCCGTCGCCGCTGACGCTGTCCGGCTCTAGCAACAGCTGCAGTTCCCCGGAATCGACGAACAACATCGCGTCGTCGTTGGACAGCTTCCATGGCCTCCCGTCGGTCGGCCATTTGCCGCCGACAAGCCGAATCTCGTCGCGGTCGCCGCCCTCCTCTTCGACCGCGTCAGTCGCGACACAACCGACCCACAGTTTCGCCGGCAGCGGGCGGAAGTACACCGCGAGGCGCTGACGGTTGAAATCCGTCTCGACCGGTATGCCGATCGCCGGCAGCGATGTGCCTTCGGGACGGTCGCTCAGCGACTTCTTGACTTGCCGTGATCCGATCCCGCTACCGAACCAGTCGATGGTCAACAGGGTGGTGAAGTACTGCACGATCGCCAGGGTCAGCAGGCCGCCCGCACCCGCAGCCCCCACGCCCGCCGCCCCTGCCACCCAGGTCACCGGGAGCGCGAGCAGGCTGACCACAGCCGCAGCGCCGGCTGCCGCGGCGACCTTGCCCGCCACCGTCAGGCTGAAGTCCGGATTCACGTCCGGTTCGGCTGGATGTTGTGCCGGCTGCACCCCCACCGTCCGCGGAAACTCATCGAATTGCTCGTGCACTTGCTTGACGATCGCCTCGTAGTCCTGATCGCCGAGGTCGCCCGCGCGCTTTTGGTCGGCCGCCGCGCTCAGCGTCTGCTCGAGAGCCTCGATGGTTCCCGGATGGGCCCGACCGGTCTCTTCCCCATGCGGGTCACGCGGTATGTCACCCAGGCCCATCTCGTACGTCACCTTGAACGTGGCTTTGAAGTCGTAGAGCTTGGTTTCGGCGCTCACCGTGCCGTCGACCACCAACCGACCGTCCTGGGTCCGCGGCACGATGTCGGCGTCGAGAGCGTCGAGGCAGCGGTCTTGGCCGCCGATGTTGATCGTCTTCGGACCCGCCAGCAGGCACGGCGCGTCGGCGTCGAAGTCACTCTCGTCGAGGCCAAAGCTGTTCATCACGGTGTCACGGACCTGCCGCAGGATGCTCCACCCGGTGACGGCCAATCCGGTTTTCTCGTAAGGGTTTTCGGCGAGGATCGATGCCGGTAGATCCTCGCCGAGTGGCAGTTCGCGCAGTGTTTGCAGCTGAACGACCATGGATTCTTGGATAGCTCCGCCGACGTCGAACCGTTGCACGACCGCGTCGAGAGATTTCACCGTGTTGTCGTCCTGCGCTTCGGGGTCAACGTCCAGCGGCGACGGCAGCAGCTTCTCGATGCCGTCGTCACCCATCTCGGCGAGCTTGGGGCGGATCGCGTCGGAGATCTGGGCGGCCAGGGAGTCGAGCACTCTGATCCTCACCTCGTCGTCGGAAAGGCTGGGATGCTGCACTTTTTCCAGATTCACCAGTAGCTCTCCCGCGATGCTGTGGGTGATCCAGTGCGCCTCGGCGTAGTCGAGTTCCCAGCTGATCCGGGGGTCGAGCCCGGCGAAGACGGTGACGCCGTCGGTACGCCGCTCGACGTGCGGACCGAACAGCCGGGCGGTGTACTGGCCGGACAACGGGGTCGCCATCAGCACAGGAGCGTCTTGCTCAGTGAAGTTGAGCGCAATCGTCTGCTTGCCCGGCTCCGTTTGGTATGGCTCAAGCTGGTCGTGAACCGTCAACCGCCCAAACAGAGGGATCTCGTTGTACGGGATCTCGCGCGATTCGCCGGCACGCGGACCGTCCGCGATCGTGATCGTCGCCGGCGGCAGCGACACCAGCGGGATACAGGTGACCGAATCGATGGTGATCTTCGAATCGAAGATCACCAGATCGATCGCGAAATGCCTTAGTGGATCGCGGGATTCACCGTCGGCCTCTTCCTGCCACAGCCGCTCTTGGTAGTCGAAGATGAACCAGACGCGATCCAATGTGAGATCGAGGGTTGCGGTCGCAGAGTAGCCGGTGCCGTCGACGGACTGCGTGTACTTGTCGCCGCCGAACATCTCTGCGGTCTGATCCTGCACGCGTTCGCGATGGATCTCGATGATCGTGTCGGGGCGATGCATGTCAACTCCAGAGGGCGCTCGGCTTGGCTTGCCGACCCTGTACCCACAAAGAGCGGTCTCAGAACAGAGCGGTCAGCTTCTCGGTCCTGCAATGAACCGTCGCACGCTTCTAGCCAGCGATTTTGGGACGTGGTCGGGATCCATCAGATCGTTCTCTGCTAACGGACCCGCCTCATCGGCCACGGTCTGCTCGGTCACCGGCCGCAACGTCTTGCCCTGCGCCCGAAGTGCCTCGATGGTCGTGAGCAACGACCGGTGCTGATGCAGTGCGGTTTCAAGCTCGCCGACGGATACGCCGAGGTGTTCTGACACGAGTTGATTGCGCATGTCTGTGATCTGGCGGCGAAGGTCAGCGTCTTCCGAACTATCTGAGTTCACCTCAATGGCCACATCGCATTCGCTGTCGAACCCCATCGAACGGTTGTTGAGATTAGACCAGCCGACGCGGATCAGACGATCGTCGATTACCAGGACCTTCGAGTGGACGTAG
>DASQRI010000361.1:0-3338 GCA_035642975.1 Mycobacterium sp. | reverse complement strand
GACGGCTCTAGCAGCGCGTCCCAGCTGACCTGCCCGTCGTAGTGGGTGTGGATGTCGACGAACCCGGGCGCGACGATCTTTCCGGCCGCATCGATGATCTCGGCGGCCTCGCCTTCCAGCGGTGGACTACCCGGACCGCGGCGACGAACCTCGACGATCTTGCCGTCTTTGACGGCGACGTCGGCCTCGAATCGGTCCGCACCGGTTCCGTCGACAACGGTTCCGCCCGTGATTTTCAGATCGAACACGATTACTCCCTTGCCTGCCCGGCCAGCCGCTACAGTGGACCAATGTAACACCGTTACAGAGGCGACGGGAGTGCTTCGATGACGACCCAGGCCGACCCAGACACCCGACGTGAGGATGCGATCGGCGCGCCACCACAACGCCCGACCCTGGTGCCCGCGGAGCGGTACTACTCCCCCGCGTTCGCGCAGCTTGAAGCGCAGCGGATGTGGCCCAAGGTGTGGCAGGTCGCGTGCACGGTCGACCACGTCGCCGAACCCGGCGCCTATTTCGAATACCGTTGCGGCCCTTATTCGGTGCTGATTGTTCGCGGCGACGATGGCATACTTCGCGCCTTCCAGAACGTGTGCCGTCATCGGGGTAACACGCTGTGCGCCGGGTCGGGCTCGGAGCTGCGCGAACTACGCTGCGGCTATCACGGCTGGACGTGGGATCTTTCCGGGATGCTGAAACGAGTCCCGAATCGCAAGGGGTTCGGAACGCTGCCGATGGCCGAGCTTCCATTGTTCGCCGTGCGCGTCGACACCTGGGAGCGGCTGGTTTTCGTCAATCTCGACCTCGACGCGCCGCCTTTGGTCGACTACTTGGAAGCGGTGCCGAACGACATCGCGTGGCTCGGGCTCGGTGATTTCCGGTGCTACGCCACCATGACCGTCGAGGTCGACGCGAATTGGAAGACGATCGCCGACGGGTTCAGCGAGACCTATCACGTGCAGACGTTGCACCCTGAGCTGCATCGGTGCATGGACGACGTCTATGCACCACAGGTGATTTGGGGACACACGGGCAAGTCCGAGCAGCTCTACGGCGTACCGAGCCCGCATCTCAAGCAACCGCTCAGCGAGGCGCAAGTGTGGGACGCCTATGTCTGCACCCAGGGGGCGCTGATGGTTGTCGCCGAGGGCACTCCGTTCCCGGATGGCCAGCCGGTTATTGAGGTAATCGCCGATCACATCAGGGCTTTCGCGGAGAGCCGGGGTGTCGATTTGAGCTGGGCAACCACCGACCAGGTGATGCGGCTGCACCAGTACAACGTCTTCCCGAACATGACGCTGCTGGCCAACGCCGACCACTTGACGGTCATGACCTCACATCCCGGGCCCGATCCCGATCACGGCGAGCTGGTGATGTTGCTGTGGACGCGCATGCCGCCCGGCGCGCCGCGATGCAAGCCCGCCGATGTACGGGTGGCGGCGGACGAGGCCCAACCCGGTCTGGTTCTGACGCAAGACATTACGGTGCTGGCCGGGCTTCAACGGGGTCTGCACCAGCCTGGGTTCACGCATTTGACGCTGTCCAACGAGGAACGCCGGGTGATCAACATGCACCGCAACCTCGAACGTTATCTCGATCTACCTGAGGCGGACCGCATGACGGGGGGTGAGACACTTGACAGCGCCGGTTAGCGCGGAGACGATCCTTGATACCGCGGCGCGACTGATCGAACTTCATGGGGTGGAGGGATTCACCATGCGTGGCCTCGCCGAGGAACTCGGGGTGGCGGTCACCTCGATCTACTGGCATGTCGGCGGGCGGGACAAACTGTTCGACAGCCTGGTCGACCATTTGCTCAGCGAGATGGCGCATCTGCCCATCGAGGGTGGGAGCGCGTCGGAACGCATTGCCTCACTTGCCCGCTCGCAGCGCCGTGCTCTGATTGACCGACAGCATCTGCTTGCGATCGCGCATGAACGCGACCGGACGCCGACGTTGTTCCTGCCGATCCAACAGACGGTGGCAGCCTTGCTGGCGGAGTTGGGCGTGACCGGGACCGATGCCGCACTTGTCCTGCGAGCTGTGCAGGTTCACGTCATATCGTCTGCGGTGATGCAGTTCTCGGCTGTTCGCGGAGCCAAACACGAGGAGGAGGACCCCTCGCTATGGGACGATGATTGGCCCGACCGGGCGCTGGTGCAGGCGCTGCAGTCCCCCACTGACTACGACGCCGTTTTCGAGTACGGGCTCAGCGCGATGCTGAGTCAGATTCCCTCGAGCGGCTAAAACGACGCGATCAGCCGCCCGACGTCGCGCCGACGCGACTCCGCGGGCCACACCACCCAGGTACGGCGCACCACTGGTTGACCGGCTAACGGTAACCACGTCACGCCGTCGGGCAGCGGTTGCAGCCCGTTCTCGGGTGCCAGCGCGAAAGCCTGTCCGCCGCTTACCGCCGCGAACTTGACCGCAGCAATCAGTTCCTGATCATCAGGCACCGGCGGTCCGATATCAACGCCGTGGCTACGCAGGATGCCCGTCAGCTCGTCAAACCAGGCAGGGCTGTTGGAGCGGGGGAAGCCGACCCACTGCAGTTCGGCCAACTCGTCCAGCCGGACGCCGTCGGAGCCGGCCAGTCGCGCAGCAGTTTTCGATGAGACGAGTACGCCGACGGATTCTTGCGCGACCAGCGTCGCATCGAATTCCGATCCGGAGGGACGTTCGCGGACCAGGCCCACGTCGAGTTGGTCGCTGCGAAGGGCTTTGAATTGCGCGGCCGTCGAAAGGTGTTGAGGCAGAACACGCGTGTGTGGAGATTCCGCCGCGAATTTTGTGAGCGCCGACTGCAGCACGTCAGGAGCCATCTCCAACGGGATGCCCAGCCTGATTACCTCGCTGGATCCGATGCTATAAGTACTCATTGTCCGCATGGCCTGGTGGTAGCGCGCCAGGATCGCACGCGCTTCGGCGAGCAATGTGGTTCCCGCTTCGGTCGGGCGTACGCCGGTGCTGGAGCGCTCCAACAGCGTGACGCCGAGTTCACGTTCCAGAGCGCTGACCGTCTGAGATAACGCCGACTGGCTCACATGCAGGCGACGCGCCGCGGCGGACATGCCGCCTTCCTCCACGACCGCTACGAAAGCGCTGAGTTCGCGAAACTCCATAACCGTTGGCCGCTACTGACAGCCCCGGTATGCGCGCAGGGTCTCTGGCATGACTCCATTGAAATGTCTTCCCCGGCGGTTGCCAAGCCCAGGCGATCAGTGTTTCAGTCCGAAGAGGCGTTGGGCGTTGGTGCGGCCGATCTTTTCTCGGGTGTTTTCGTTGATGTCGGCGTTGTCGAACCAGTCCGCGGCGACGTGCATGGACTCGTAGGG
>DASQRI010000360.1:0-2365 GCA_035642975.1 Mycobacterium sp. | reverse complement strand
TTTCTGACCACAGCTTGCGTGTCGCGATCAACGGGGCCACAGCCGATCGGGGTTCCGGCGCCGGTTCCGCCGTCGGAGCTGCATGCAGTGACTCTGCGCGTCGGCGACCAGAAGGGCGGTACCGAAGCCTTGCTGCGCGCCGCCAACGCGCTGGACAACTCGCCGTACCGAATCGTGTTTTCGACGTTCACGTCAGGGCCGCCGCAAATCGAAGCGCTGAACGCCGGGCGGATCGATTTCGCGATCACCGGAGACACACCTCCGGTGTTCGGCGCGGCGGCGAACTCCAAAACTCGGGTGGTGTCGGTGTGGGACGGCGCGAAGTCCGGTGAACAGATCCTGGTGCGAAACACGTCGTCGATTGCCACGGTCCACGATTTGAGAGCCAAAAAGATTCTGGTGGCCAAGGGCAGCGCCGCGCACGGCAACGTGCTCGAGCATCTCGCCGACGCCGGGCTGCAACCCAAGGACGTCGAGCTGGTGTTCCTGCAGCCCACCGACGCGCTGTCGGCATTCGCCAACGGACAGGGCGACGCCTGGGTGATCTGGGATCCCTATACGGCGCAGGCCAATCTGACGCTAAAGGTGCGCAGTATCGGGTCAGCCGACAATGGCTATCAATTCGGCAGCGCGTCCGTCACGGCCCTCAGCGATCCGCAACGCAACTCCGCACTTGCCGATCTGTTGATCCGCTATCAACGAGCGGCACAGTGGGCGCGTGACAACCCGATTGCGTGGGCCAGAAAGTACGCCACCGCCGTAGGCCTTGACCTCAACATTGCCGAGCTCGCGCAGAGCCGGCTGCAGCGGTTGCCGGTCCCGCTCGACGACAAGGTGGTCAACGCCGAACAACGGCTGGCCGATTTGTTCGCGTCCGCGGATCAGATTCCGGAGGCGCCCGACTTTGTCAAATGGGTCGACCGTAGGTTCAATAGCGTGCTCCCGGTGAGCAGCACGACCTGACGACACGAGGAGATGACGATGACGGTCACGGTGACGCTGGAACTCAGATTCAAGCCTGACGAGGTCGCCGCTGGGCGCGAGCTCATGGGACGGGTGCTGCAGGACACCCGTGCGTTCGACGGCAATGTGCGAACCGATGTGCTCGTCGATGAGGACGACGAGGCCCATTGGCTCATCTACGAACTCTGGGAGACGGTCGAGGCCGACGAGGCCTACCGCGCGTTTCGCGCCGGCGAGGGCAAGATCACGCAGCTTCCTCCGTTGTTGGCCGCTGCCCCGGTCAAGGTTCGCTACCTCACCAGCGACGTCTAGCTCAACGCCGGGATCACCTCGCGCTCAAAGAGTTCCACCCCGGAGCGGTCGTAGGCGGCCTCCGGGAAGTAGCAAATGACGTACTCGCAGCCCAGGCCGCGCAGCTTTTGCAATCGCTCGACGATCTGCTCGGCGGTACCGGTGGCCGAGTCGGGTCCGCTGCCGCTGGCGATCATCGCGTCGGCCGCTGCTTCCGGAACGTAGCCGACCAGCCGGTCACGGATGCGCTGCAGCCGGTCCTTGACATCGGCCTCCGAGGTACCGAGCGTTGCGTTGACGTTGACCGAGCGCACGATGGCGACGAAGTCGGTGCCCAGCTCGCGGCAGTGCCCGGCAAGGACTTCGGACTTGTGGGCGAACCCCTCGGGTTCGCCGACGAAGTTGGTGTACTGCGCGTATTTCGCCGCGATACGCAAGGTCACCTTCTCGCCGCCGCCGGCGATCCACAGCGGAATCCCATTGTCCTGCAGGGGCTTCGGGGCAACAATCGCGCCGTCGACCTGGTAGTGCTTGCCGTCCAGGCTGACTTTGCCGTCGCGCCAGGCGTCGCGCATGATCTGCACGCCCTCGTCGAGTCGCGCCAACCGCACCCCGGCCGACGGGAACCCGTAACCGTAAGCGCGCCATTCGTGTTCATACCAGCCGCCGCCAATGCCCATCTGGACGCGGCCGCCGGAGATGATGTCAGCGGTGGCCGCGACCTTGGCGAGGTACACCGGATTGCGGTAACTCATCGCCGTGCACATCTGGCCGAGCTTGATCCGCGAGGTGGTCGCCGCGTAGGCCGACATCAGCGACCACGCCTCATGGGTGGCTTCACCGGTCGGCATCGGCACGGTGTGGAAGTGGTCGTAGACCCACAGCGAGTCCCATGCGCCGGCGTCGGCGTGGCCGGCCAGATCGCGCATCACCGCCCAGTGCTCCGCGGGGTCGATCCCGACCAGATCCAGTCGCCAGCCTTGCGGGATGAAGAATCCGAATCGCATAGCTTCGGACTCTAGCCCGCCGACGATGCGGGCCGGGACGGCCCGAGGAGGAGGCGGGCCATGCCTCTAGCCCGACGACGATTGGTCGATTCCAAGGGCGGCCA
>DASQRI010000359.1:0-3011 GCA_035642975.1 Mycobacterium sp. | reverse complement strand
CGACGTCGGTTTCGGCCTGAATGCCACCCGAGACCAGCGACACAAAATCGCGGGCACGCAGCTCTGCGTCGCGGGTCATCTCCCAGGCCGCCGACCACACCAGCGTCCGTGGCAGCGGCTCGGCGATGTCGCCAATACGGTGCAGCGCGGTCTGCAGCGACTCGGGATCCAGCCGCAGCGAGCAATAGGTCAGGTCATCGTCGTTCACCAGAATCAACTTGCCGCGCGAAACGCCAACCAGCGCAGCCACTTCGGTGCTGGCTCCGCTAATGTCGAGCTCTTCGCGATGCACCCGTACCAAGCGACCGGCTCCGTCGTCTTCGTAGACGCCGACCGCCAGCCGGTGCACCCGCGTCTCGCCGGCGCCGGGCTCGGCGCCGCTTTGCGTCACCGCAAACCGGCTGAACATGCCGTCGGCGTCGACGTCGAAGTCCGCGCGAAGGGTGTTGAGGCCGGTCGTTTTCAGCCACTGCCGACCCCAGTCGGAAAGGTCACGGCCCGAGGCCTTTTCCAGCGCAGCCAGCAGATCATCGAACGTGGCGTTGCCGAATGCGTGGGCGCGGAAGTAGTCGCGCAGACCGGCCAGGAAATGCTCCAACCCGACGTAGGCCACCAGCTGCTTGAGCACACTGGCGCCTTTGGCGTACGTGATGCCGTCGAAGTTGACTTCGACGGCGGCCAGGTCGGGAATGTCGGCAGCCACCGGATGCGTTGAGGGCAGCTGATCCTGGCGGTATGCCCAGGATTTCTCGGTGTTGGCGAACGTCGTCCAGGCTTGGGTGAATTCGGTTGCTTCACTTTGGCACAGCACCGAGGCGAAGGTCGCGAACGACTCGTTGAGCCACAGGTCGTCCCACCATCGCATGGTGACCAGGTCGCCGAACCACATGTGCGCCATCTCGTGCAGCACTGTTTCGGCGCGCCGCTCATAGGACGCCCGGGTGACCTTGCTGCGAAAGACGTAATCCTCCAGGAACGTGACCGCGCCCGCGTTCTCCATCGCCCCTGCGTTGAACTCCGGCACGAACAACTGGTCGTACTTGCCGAACGCATACGGCACGCCAAAGTGCTTGTGGTAGAAGCCGAAACCTTCTTTGGTCTCGGTGAACAGCCGCTCGTCGTCCATGTACTCGGCGAGCGTGGCCCGGCAGAAAATGCTCAGTGGAATCTCGCCGTGCTCGTCGCTATAGGTGTCGTGCCAGCGCGCGTAGGGTCCGGCGATCAGCGCCACCAGGTAGGTGCTCATCCGCGGTGTGGTGGCGAACGTGTAGACGCCGCCCTCGGCGCTCACCTCGGCGCCGTTGGAGACCACCTGCCAATGCTGCGGCGCGGTCACCGACAGGTCGAACGTGGCTTTGAGGTCAGGCTGGTCGAAGCAGGCGAACATCCGTTTGGCGTCGGCGGTTTCGAACTGCGAATAGAGATAGACCTCGTTGTCGACCGGGTCGACGAATCGGTGCAGGCCCTCGCCGGTGTGGGAGTAAAGGCAGTCGGCGTCCACCACGACCACGTTGTGCTCGGCCAGGCCGGTCAGCGCAATTCCGGTCGACTCGTCGTAGGCGGACACCTCGAGATCGCGCCCGTTGAGGGTCGCGCTGCGCACCGTGTCAGCGGCGAGGTCGATGACGGTGTCGGCGCCGGGCAGCGCGTCGAACTCGACGGTCGTGCTGGAGCGGAAGGTGCGTTCGCTGGGCCCGCCGCTGCCGTCGGTGAGATCCAGAACGATTCGGTAGCTGTCGACGGTGATGAGCGCGGCGCGTTCGGCGGCTTGGTCACGGGTGAGATTTGGAAGTGCCACGTGTCCAACTTAGGGCGGCGACAATGCAGGCGGCGTGGCGGCCGGGCAATTGGTCCCAGCGGCGGGAACAGGATCGCCGCGGTTAGGGTTGTGCTGGACGGTTAGCCGACCGTCGAGGAGAGGATTCCGCATGCCTGAAAAGTCAGTCGCCGACTTCTGGTTCGATCCGCTGTGCCCGTGGGCTTGGATCACCTCGCGCTGGATCTTGGAAGTGGAAAAGGTCCGCGACATCGAGGTGAATTTCCGGGTGATGAGCCTGGCGGTGCTCAACGAGAATCGCGAGAACCTACCCGCCGAGTACAAGGAACGGTTGGCGAACGCGTTCGGGCCGGTGCGGGTGGCGATCGCCGCCGAGCAGTCCCACGGCGCCGAGGTGCTCGCGCCGCTGTACACCGCGATGGGCACCCGCATTCACAACGAGGGCAACAAAGACCTCGACGACGTCATCGAGCAGTCCCTCAAGGAGCTGGATTTGCCGGCTGACTTGGCCAAAGCGGCTACCAGCGACGCTTACGACGACGCGCTGCGCAAGAGCCATCACGCCGGGATGGACGCCGTCGGCGAAGACGTCGGCACGCCGACCATCCATGTGAACGGGGTGGCGTTCTTCGGCCCGGTGTTGTCGCGGATCCCGCGTGGTGAAGAGGCGGGCAAACTTTGGGACGCCTCGGTGACCTTCGCGTCCTACCCGCATTTCTGGGAACTCAGGCGCAGCCGTACCGAAGCCCCCGAGTTCGACTAGAGCCGACCGGCGGGGCAGGATCACGGTCATGCGTGTCTACCTCGGCTCCGATCACGCCGGTTACGAACTCAAACAGCACATCATCGAGCACCTGAAAAATTCGGGCCACGAGCCAATCGACTGCGGCGCCTTCACGTACGACGCCGAGGACGACTATCCGGCGTTCTGCATCGCCGCGGCGTTGAAGACGGTGGCCGACCCGGACAGCCTGGGCATCGTGTTGGGCGGATCGGGCAACGGCGAGCAGATCGCCGCGAACAAGGTTCCGGGAGCCAGATGTGCGCTGGGGTGGAGCGTGGAAACCGCATCGCTGGCCCGCCAGCACAACAACGCTCAGCTGATCGGCATCGGCAGCCGCATGCACACCGTGCCGGAGGCGCTGGCCATCGTTGACGCGTTCTTGACCACGCCGTGGTCGAAAGCCGAACGCCACCAACGCCGTATCGACATCCTCGACGAATACGAGCGCAC
>DASQRI010000358.1:0-2744 GCA_035642975.1 Mycobacterium sp. | reverse complement strand
TGCAGGTGCTGGCCGCCGCCCTGGACGACGGCAACGAACCAGACACGCGGCTGCAGCAGCTGTGCGGCGCGGTGACCGCCAAGGCCGTCGAAGATTGCCTGTTCTATCGCGACGCGCGGTTGGTGTCGCTTAACGAGGTCGGCGGCGAACCGCTGCGCTTCGGCGTGGGCGCCGCGGAATTTCACCAGGCCGCCGCCACTCGCGCGCGGCTGTGGCCGCAGGCGATGACGACGTTGACCACCCACGACACCAAGCGCGGCGAAGACGTCCGCTCCCGCATCGGGGTGCTGTCGCAGGTGCCGTCACTGTGGACGGAGTGGGTAGGCCGGTGGGAGACCATAGCCGCCTCGCCGGACGCCGCCACCGGACTCTTTCTGTGGCAGAACATCTTCGGGGTGTGGCCGGTCAGCGGCGAAGTCACCGACCAGTTGCGCGAACGGCTGCACGGCTACGCCGAGAAGGCGATCCGTGAGGCCGCCCTGCACACCACCTGGAACGACCCGGACAGTGGCTTCGAGGACGCAGTGCACGCCTGGCTGGACAGTGTGCTCGACGGTCCGGTGGCGCGCGAGTTGACCGCGCTTGTTGCGCAATTGAATCCGCACGCGGAGAGCGATGCGCTGGGCCAAAAACTGCTGGCGCTCACCGCGCCCGGTGTCCCGGATATCTATCAGGGCACCGAGTTGTGGGACGACAGCCTGGTCGATCCCGATAACCGACGCCCGGTGGACTACGCCGCCCGGCGTGAGGCGCTGAAGTCGCTGCGGCATAGGAAGCTTCGCGTAGTCAAAGCGGCTCTGCAGGCGCGGCGCGTCCGACCGGATACGTTCTTGCAGGGCGGCTATCATCCGGTGCTCGCCGCCGGGACCGCCGCAGATCATGTGGTGGCGTTCCGGCGCGGCGACGACGTGCTGGTCGCGGTCACTCGCTGGACGGTGCGACTCAACGAAACCGGCTGGGGTGACACCATTCTCGCGGTGCCGGACGGGTCGTGGACCGACGCGCTGACCGGGGCGGTGGTCACCGGGACGGCGTCGGCCGCCGAGTTGTTCGCCGAGCTGCCGGTGGCGTTGTTGGAGCGCACCGGTGCGTGAATTCGCGGTGTGGGCACCCAACCCGGAGAGCGTGCGTCTCGATGTCGACGGCCAGGTGTATCCGATGACGCCCGCCGCGGACGGCTGGTGGCGCGCCACGGTCGATGCGTCCCCGGACGCGCGCTACGGATACCTGCTCGACGACGACCCGGAGGTACTGCCCGACCCGCGGTCGGCGCGCCAGCCGGACGGAGTCCACGACCGCTCGCAGCTGTGGGAGCCCACACCGCAGGCCTGGACCGACAGCGGCTGGACCGGGCTTTCGGCGCAGGGCGCGGTGATCTACGAGCTGCACATCGGAACGTTCACCCCTGCGGGCACCTTCGACTCGGCGATCGAAAAGCTGGACTATTTGGTCGATCTCGGCGTTGACTTAGTCGAAGTGATGCCGGTCAATGCGTTCTCCGGAACCCACGGCTGGGGTTACGACGGGGTGCTGTGGTACGCGGTGCACGAACCTTACGGCGGGCCCGACGGGCTGGTCCGCTTCGTCGACGCCTGCCATCGCCGCGGGCTAGGGGTGCTGATCGATGCGGTGTTCAACCATCTCGGCCCGTCGGGCAATTACCTGCCCCGGTTTGGGCCATACCTGTCGTCGGCGAGCAATCCGTGGGGTGAAGGGATCAACATCGCCGACGCCGGGTCCGACGAAGTGCGCCGCTACATCATCGACTGCGCACTGCGCTGGATGCGGGACTTCCACGCCGACGGATTACGACTGGACGCCGTCCATGCGCTATTCGACACCACGGCGATCCACATCCTCGAAGAGCTGGCGGCCGAAACCGACACGCTGGCCGAGCAACTGGGTCGGCCGCTGTCGCTGATCGCCGAAAGCGACCTCAACGACCCCCGAATGATCACGCCGCGCCGCGACGGCGGCTATGGGATGACCGCGCAGTGGGATGACGACATCCACCACGCCATCCACACCGCCGTGTCCGGCGAACGCCAGGGCTATTACGCAGACTTCGGCTCGCTGGCCACCCTGGCAAAGACATTGCGCGACGGCTTCTTCCACGCCGCCACGTACTCATCGTTTCGGCGCAGGCGGCACGGCCGGCCTTTGGACACCTCGATGATTCCGGCGACCCGGCTGCTGGCCTACACCTGCACCCACGACCAGGTCGGTAACCGTGCGCTCGGGGATCGCCCGTCGCAGAACCTAACCTATGGCCAGCTGGCCGTGAAAGCAGCCTTGGTACTCGGTTCCCCCTACACCGCAATGCTTTTCATGGGAGAGGAGTTCGGGGCATCGACCCCGTTCCAGTTCTTCAGCTCCCACCCAGAACCCGAGCTCGCGCGCGCCACCGCCGAGGGCCGCAAGAAGGAATTCGCCGACCACGGCTGGGATGCCGACGAGATCCCCGACCCGCAGGACCCGCAGACCTTCCAGCGCTCGAAACTGGACTGGACCGAGCCCGCCACCGGCCAGCACGGCCAACTGCGCCGGATCTATCAGACCCTGATTGCACTGCGGCGCGGTGAAACCGATCTGGCCGATCCGTGGTTAGGCCATTTGATGGTCGACTACGACGAAGAAAAGCGCTGGATCGTCATGCGCCGCGGCCGGTTGGCCATCGCATGCAATCTGGGCGCCGAGCCGGTGTCCGTTCCGTTCACCGGAGACCCGGTGCTGTACTGGGAGTC
>DASQRI010000357.1:0-23673 GCA_035642975.1 Mycobacterium sp. | reverse complement strand
CCGCCACGTGGCTGGCCGCGCTGAAAACAGCCCGGGAAAACCCCGGCCCCGCAGAAGACACCGAACCACCCAATGCGCCGCCCTCACCCGCGCGGTGGGCCAAACGCCGACCGGAGGCTGCGGCGCGATTGGAGGCGGCCCGCACCGCGCTGCGGAAACTGTCCGCGCGGGTCTCGGTGCCGACAGAGAACCTGGTCTCACCCGAACTGGTGCGACGGCTGTGCTGGGATTGGTCAGAGGCCAACGACAAGGCGACCGCGGTTGACGAGTTCCTGGCCGCGGGCCAGGCCCGCCGCTGGCAGCGCGAACTGGTGGTACCCGTGCTGACCGCGGCGTTGCAGCCGGCACCGGACGAGGTCAGTCCAGATGCTCCGTGATCTCAGAGTCGGAGTCGACACCGTCACCCGCGAGCGCAGCAACCCATCCGGTGATACGGCGGGCCACGTCCTGGTCGGTCAAGCCGGCGGCGGCGAGCACCTCGCCACGCGACGCGTGATCGAAGAACTGTTGCGGCAGGCCGACATCGCGACACGGCACGTCGATCTCATTGCGCCGCAAGGCGGCTGACACCGCCGAACCGACGCCGCCGGCCACACCGTTGTCTTCCAGCGTGACGACCAGCTTGTGCCCGAGCGCCAATTCGGTCACCACATCCGAAACCGGCAGCACCCACCGCGGGTCGATCACCGTCACACCAATCCCCTGGTTGCGCGCGCGCTCAGCCACCGCGAGCGCCATCGATGCGAGCGCTCCGACCGCCACCAGCAAAACGTCGGCACTCAGCCCTTCGGCCGGCACCGCGAGCACATCCACCTCGGAGAGCCGCTGAAGCGCCGGAATGTCTTCGCCGACATCGCCTTTCGGGAACCTGATCGCGGTCGGACCGTCATCGATGTCCAGCGCCTCACCGAGCTGCTCCCGCAGTCGGGCGCCGTCTCGGGGTGCGGCGACCCGCATGCCCGGGACAATGCCTAGCATCGACAGATCCCACATCCCGTTGTGGCTGGCGCCGTCGGGGCCGGTGACCCCGGCGCGGTCGAGCACCATGGTGACCGGCAGCCTGTGCATCGCCACGTCCATCATGATCTGGTCGAACGCGCGGTTGAGGAACGTCGAATAGATCGCCACCACCGGATGCAATCCGCCCATGGCCAATCCGGCCGCCGACGTCATCGCATGCTGCTCGGCAATACCGACGTCAAACAGCCGGTCCGGGAAGCGTTCGCCGAACGCGGTCAACCCGGTGGGCCCGGGCATGGCGGCGGTGATCGCCACGATGTCGCGACGCTTGGCCGCGTACTCGATCAGCGACTCGGAAAACGTCGCCGTCCAGCTCGGCCCCGGGATCTTGGTGGCCAGCCCGGTCGCCGGGTCTATCACGCCGCAGGAATGCATCTGGTCGGCCTCGTCGTCCTCGGCCGGGCCGTAGCCCCTGCCCTTGAGAGTCACCACATGCACCAGCACCGGCCCGCGGAATCCGCGGGCACGCCGCAGCGCGGCCTCGACGGCATGTTCGTCATGGCCGTCGACCGGCCCCACATACTTCACCCCGAGGTCGGTGAACAGTAGCTGCGGCGAAAGTGCATCCTTCACACCGGCTTTGACGCTGTGCATGAACTGGTAGGCCAAATCACCGAGGACGGGCATCCCGCGTACCGCGCTGCGACCACGCTCGAGCAAATGCTCATAGCCGGGTTGCAGCCGCAGCATGGCCAGATGGTTGGCCAAGCCGCCGAAGGTCGGAGCGTAGCTGCGGCCGTTGTCGTTGACGACGATCACCACCGGCCGGCGGGCCGCCGCAATGTTATTCAGCGCCTCCCAGCACATGCCGCCGGTCAGTGCGCCATCGCCCACCACCGCCACCACATGACGGTTGCGGTGCCCGCTCAGCTCGAAGGCCTTGGCCAGCCCGTCGGCATACGACAACGCCGCGCTGGCGTGGCTTGACTCGACCCAGTCGTGTTCGCTCTCGGCCCGCGCCGGATAACCGGACAGCCCATCTTTTTTGCGCAGGGTTTCGAAGTCCGCCGCGCGGCCGGTCAAGATCTTGTGGACGTAGGCCTGGTGGCCGGTGTCGAAGATGATCGGGTCGTGCGGCGAGTCGAACACCCGGTGCAACGCCAAGGTCAGCTCGACGACGCCGAGGTTCGGGCCGAGGTGGCCCCCGGTCGCGGCGACTTTATGGATCAAGAACTGGCGAATCTCAGCGGCCAGATCGCGCAATTCCGCCTGCGAGAGGTGCTGCAGATCGGCGGGCCCACGGATCTGTTCAAGCATTTCGCCAGTGTACGCACGACCGCCCGGCCGGTCCGCGTACCAGCGGAGATACTGCGAAATTAGCCAATGCTTAACGTTGAATGAGACGCACACCTCGGTCCGGCTGGGCCTGCTAAATTATGCCCCGGTGTGCCGGGAAGCCTGGTCGGCGTTTACTTCGTGCTATTCGGGTCTTCCTGCTATTCAGGGGCTATCCAGGAGTGCACGAATGACTTGTACGGTCGACGCGATCGCGCCTAAAAGCCGATGAGCGTCTTTCATGCCATCTACGCGGTCACGGTCTTCGTGGTCGCCTACGTGTTGATCGCCACCGAGCGGTTCAACCAGACATTCGTGGCGCTGGGCGGCGCGGCGGCCATGTTCTTCTTACCGTCGATCAATTCCGACGAGGTCTTCTACGCACGCGACACCGGGGTCAACTGGGATGTGCTGTTTTTGCTCCTCGGGATGATGATCATCGTCAGCGTGGTCCGCCAGACCGGCTTGTTCGAATACATGGCGATCTGGTCGGCCAAGCGCGCCAAGGGTTCCCCGCTGCGGATCATGATGCTGCTGATACTTGTCACCGCACTCGGAACCGCAATTCTGGACAACGTCACCACGGTGCTGTTGATCGCACCGGTGACCCTGCTGGTGTGCGACCGGCTGGATATCAGCCCGGCGCCGTTTCTGATCGTCGAGGCGCTGGCCGCCAACATCGCGGGCGCAGCAACGCTGGTCGGCGATCCGACCAGCATCATCATCGGCACGGGCGCGCACCTGAGCTTCATTACGTTCACGGCCAACATGGGACCGGTGGTGCTCATCGTTCTCGCCACCCTGCTAGGCATGCTGCCCCGGCTGTTTCCGGGATTCTTCACCGTCGATCCCGATCGGGTCGCCGACGTGATGGCGCTGCAGGAAAAGGAAGCGATCCGTAATCCCCGGCTGCTGATCCAATGCGGAATCGTTGTGGTTGCGGTGTTCGGTGGTTTCGTCATGCATCAGCAGATCCACATGGAGCCATCCCTGGTGGCGATGGCCGGCGCCGGCATCCTGGTCGTGATGTCCGGCTTGAGCCGGAAGTTCTATCTGTCCAGCGTTGAGTGGGAGTCGCTGCTGTTTTTCGCGGGCCTGTTCATCATGGTCGGGGCCCTGGTGCGGACCGGCGTCATCAACAACTTGGCCCACGCGGCCAGTCACCTGACCCACGGCAACGCCTGGACGGCGACGATGCTGATCCTCACTGTGTCCTTCACTGTGGGCAGCTTTATCAACAATGTTCCGTATGCCGCCACGATGACACCGGTCGTCGGACACATAGCCGCATCCATGCCCGCACACACCACGAGCTCCGGTGTGCTGTGGTGGGCCCTGCTGTTGGGCACCGTTCTCGGTGGCAACCTCACCGCCGTGGGGGCCAGCGCGAACATCGTCGCGGTCGGAATCGCGCAACGCGCAGGCCATCCCGTCTCCTTCTGGGATTTCACCAAAAGGGGGGCGGTCGTGACCGCGGTGTCGTTTGTACTTTCGCTCGGTTATCTGTGGGTGCGCTACTTCGCCTTGAGTTAGCCCACGCCGATGGTGATCACCGGAGCTCTCGGCGAAGTATGGTGTCCGTGTGCGGGCAGAGGACCTTGAAGAGAAGTTCCCCATTGTGCCCATCGATTCCGACGCAGTTGACGCGGCCCGCAAGATCGCGGAGCACAGCCTGCCCGGAGTCCTGGTCACCGACACCTCCGGGAAGCCGTTCGCGGTGCTCCCGGCTTACGCGATATTGCGGTTCATCCTGCCGCGCTACGTGCAGGACGATCTCGCGCTGGCCGGCGTCCTGGGCGACCCGACGCCTGACCAGGCCGTGCAGAATTTGGCAGGTAAGACGGTTGGCGACGTGCTGCCCGACAACGCGCGCGACATTCCGTCGGTCGATGGACATGCCACCATCATCAAGGTGGCGGCTGAGATGGCGCGGCTGCGGAGTCCGCTGATCGCGGTCACCAAGAACGGGAAGTTGCATGGCGTGATCACCGCATCCCGCCTGCTGGCCGCGGCGCTCAAATCTTGAGCGCCGTTTCGCCGCGCACGCTGGAGCAGGCGCGTGTCCGACGGCAGGGCAGCCGATGAACATCGTTCACGCCGTCTACGCGAGCACGGTATTCGTGATCGCGTACGCGTTGATCACCACCGATCGCTTCAACAAGACCTTGATCGCGTTGGCCGGCGCGACAGCCGTGTTCTTCCTGCCGGTGATCAATTCCGACGAGGTCTTCTATTCACGCGACACCGGGATCGACTGGGACGTCATCTTTTTGCTTCTCGGAATGATGATCATCATCAGCGTGGTCCGCCAGACCGGCGTGTTCGAATACGTGGCGATCTGGTCGGCCAAGCGCGCCAAGGGATCTCCGCTGCGGATCATGATCCTGCTGGTGCTGGTTACCGCGATCGGATCGGCCTTCCTGGACAACGTCACGACGGTCTTGTTGATCGCACCGGTCACCCTGCTGGTGTGCGACCGGCTGGCGGTCAATTCAGTGCCATTTCTCGTCGTCGAGGCTTTTGCCGCCAACATCGGTGGTGCCGCGACCCTGGTCGGTGACCCGACCACGATCATCATCGGCACCGGAGCCCACCTGAGTTTCATTTCGTTCCTGGCCAACATGGGTCCGGCGGTCATCATGGTGCTCGCCGTACTCCTGCTGCTGCTGCCGCGCCTGTTTCCCGGCGCTTTCAGCGTGGATCCCGAGCGGGTCGCCGATGTCATGTCGCTGGACGAGAAGGAAGCAATCCGCGACCGCAAGCTGCTGATCCAATGCGGGATCGTCCTTCTCGCGGTGTTCGCCGGGTTCGTCTTACATAAAGAAATTCACATGGAACCGTCGCTGGTGGCGATGACCGGCGCCGGCATCCTGGTCGTGGTCTCCGGCTTGGACCGGGAGTTCTATCTGTCCAGCGTCGAGTGGGAGACGCTGCTGTTCTTCGCGGGACTGTTCGTCATGGTCGGGGCCCTGGTGCGGACCGGCGTCATCAACAACCTGGCCCACGCGGCCAGCCATGCGACCCACGGCAATGAATGGTTGACGACGATGCTGATCCTGGGCGTGTCGTTCGTGTTCAGCGGGTTTGTCAATAACGTGCCCTACGCCGCCACGATGACACCGATCGTCGCAGAGTTCGCTTCGTCCATTCACGGCCACGCCAACTCGGGCGTGCTGTGGTGGGCCCTGCTGCTGGGCACCGTCCTCGGTGGCAACCTCACGGCCGTGGGGGCCAGCGCGAATATCGTGGTGGTCGGGATTGCGCAACGCTCCGGCAACCCGGTGTCGTTCTGGGATTTCACCAAACGAGGGGCGGTGGTGACCCTGATCTCGTTGGTGATCTCCGTTGCTTATCTGTGGCTGCGCTACTTCGTGTTGAGTTAGCCCGCGCGTCGCCCGGGGGGTCGAAGTCTGCAGCAAATCGGCCGCATCGGTCAATCCTTTCGAAACCCCGACGCCGAACATGAGCACCGAAGCCCTTCGCGGAAGTATTGTGACGGTGTGCGGGCAGAGGATCTCGACGAGAAGTTTCCGGTCGTTAATCTCGACTCAGATGCGCTTGATGCGGTTCGGTTGCTCGCCGAGCACCGGCTGAACGGGCTGGTGGTCGTCACTGACACCTCCGAAACCCCGTTCGCGGTGCTGCCGGCCTCCCAAGTCGTTCGGTTCATTGTGCCCGGCTATGTGCAAGACGATCCCGGGCTGGCCAGCGTCTTGACCGAGTCGATGGCCGACCACGCCGTAGAGAAGCTGAGCGGCAAGACGATCCGCGATGTGCTGCCAAAGCAACGTCAGCACATACCCGTGGCCGAAGCCGACGACACCATCATCGAGGTGGCCGAGGTGATGGCGCGGCTGCGGAGTCCGCTGGTCGCCGTTGTCAAGGACGGCAGGTTGCACGGGGTGATCACCGCGTCACGCCTGCTGTCCGCAGCCTTGAAAGAGTAACTGGGTAGCCGGCGACGCAGCGATGCTGTCAGGCCGGGGATTTACCAAGCGGCCCTGTAGATTTCACCATCCGAACGCCCCGTTAACCACCTGCTTACCGTTACGCACCCGCAAGCCGTTAGGGCACAGCGGCTCACAGAAACGCCGAAGAATTCTGTTGTAGGCTGCCCGCGTGCCGAGGCCATCGGGGGAATCGCGCCAATGATGTACTACGCGATCACGGTGTTCGTGGTTGCCTATGCACTGATCATCAGCGAGCGGTTCAACAAGACCACTGTCGCGCTGGTAGGTGCCGGGTTCATGGTCTGCCTGCCGGCCATGGACTCTCCCGACGTGTTCTACTCGCAGGACAACGGCATCGACTGGGACGTCATCTTTCTGATGCTCGGGATGATGATGATCGTCAGCATCCTGCGCCAGACCGGCGTGTTCGAGTACGTCGCAATCTGGGCCGTCAAGCGTGCCAACGGTTCACCGTTGCGCATCATGCTGCTGCTGATGGTGGTAATGGCGTTCGCCTCTGCCATACTGCCCAACGTCGTATCGGTGTTGCTGATCGCCCCGGTCACCCTGCTGGTCTGCGATGCGCTCGAAGTCAACCCGGTACCGCTGTTGCTGGCCGAGGTGTTCGCTTCCAACGTCGGAGGCGCGGCGACACTGGTCGGCGACCCGCCGAATATCATCATCGGGGCCCGTAAGTCCCTGTCGTTCAACGCCTTTCTGGCGAACATGTCCCCGATCGTCGTCATTGTGATGCTGGTCCTCCTCGCCATTTCGCCCTTGTTGTTCCGCGGCCTTTCCACCGTCAGTGCCGAGAAGGCCGCTGACGTCATGTCCCTGAAGGAGGGCGACGCGATCCGAGATCGTCGGCTGCTCATCAGGTGTGCCGTTGTGATGGTCATCGTGTTGGCCGGATTCATCGTCTCCCCGGCTGTCCATCTCGCCCCGTCCCTGGTCGCCTTGCTGGGCGCCGGCATTCTGATCCTGACCTCACGGATGCAGCAGTCCGAGTACCTGTCCAACGTCGAATGGGACACCCTGCTGTTCATGGTCGGCCTGTTCATCATGGTCGGCGGCCTGTTCAAAACCGGGGTGATCAAGATGATGGGCGAGCTGGCGGCCAACGCCACCGGCGGCAACGTCTTGGTGACGACCATGCTGATCCTGGTTGTGTCGACATTGGTGTCCGGTTTCATCGACAACGTCCCGTACGTGGCCACGATGACGCCGATCGTCGGCCATCTCGCCTCGACCATTACCGGACCGCACCATCACCACGTGCTGTGGTGGTCGCTGGCACTGGGCGGCGACTTGGGCGGCAATCTGACCGCGGTCGGATCCAGCGCCAACATCGTCATGCTGGGCATCGCCATGCGATCCGGCCACCCCATCTCTTTTGGGGAATTCGCCCGCAAAGGGATCGTGGTCACCACGATCTCCACCGCGCTGTGCGCGGTCTACCTGTGGCTGCGGTATTTCGTCCTCGCGTGAGCGTCAACGCGTCAACAGGACGACGCACTCGATGTGATGAGTCAGCGGGAACGAGTCGAACACCCGGATCTCGTTGACCGCGTAGCCATGACGCCGGTACAGCCCGATGTCGCGGGCGAACGACGCGGCCTCGCAACCGATGTGCACCACCCGCGGAACCTCGGCCGCGGCCAGCAGCCCGATCACCTCGAGTCCGGCACCGGCACGCGGCGGATCCAGCACGGCCACGTCGGCGCTTTCGCGCTGTGCCGCCAGCACCCGGCGGACCGAATCGGTGATCACGCGCACCTGCGGCAGATCGGCCAAGGTGGACTGCGCCGCGCGCGACGCCGCACGTGAGCTGTCCACGCTGACCACCTGCCCCGACTCCCCCACCGCGTCGCCGAGCACCGCGGCGAACACCCCGACGCCACCGTAGAGATCCCAGGCCGTCATGCCCGGAGCGGGTTCGGCCCATTCGCTGACCAGTTCGCTGTAGGTCTGCGCCGCGTCGCGATGGGCCTGCCAGAAAGCCGTCGGCGGAACCTGCCAGCTGTGCCGGCCGGCCCGCTGTACGCCCTGCAGGCTGCCCTCGATCACCTCGGTCGCGTTGCGTCGGCCGTGCCGCACCGTGCGTGCCACGTGCCGCTGACCGTCATCGTCGACAACGACGTACACGTGCGCGCCTGGCGGCCACTGCGTGTCCGCCAGGCCGTCGATCATCCCGGCCGGCAGCTGAGCGCAGTTGAGGTCGACTACCAGGTCATCGCTGCGGTAGCGGTGAAACCCGGCCCGGCCGTCAGCGCCGACGTCCAGCCGCACCCGGGTTCGCCAGCCGGTCGGGCCGGTGGCCGACAGCGGCTGGACGGTTCCATCCCAGTGGTAATCACCAAGGCGGGCAAGCTGATTGGACACCACTTCGGCTTTCAGTGCACGCGCCGCCGCTGGGTCGACAAAAGCCAGATCGCAGCACCCGGCACCGTCTACGCCGGCGATCGGGCACAGCGACGCGGTGCGGTCATCCGAGGGTTCGATCACCTCGACGGTCTCGGCGTGCCAGTAGGAACCCCGGTCTGCGGTGACCCGCACCCGCACCCGCTCGCCGGGCAGCGCATAGCGGACGAACACCACCCGGCCGTCGTGGCGTGCCACGCAGCTGCCCCCGTTGGCCGGGGGGCCGACGGTCAACGTCAGTTCGGCCAAGGCGGGCGGTAGCCCCGCGGTGGATTCGTGTGTCAATCGAAGATCCCCCGACGCGCATCGCCGGGAGCCGCATGCGGCTGCATCGTCTTGCGCCGCTCCGACGAATTGAGTTGCCAGGGAACCGATGTCACCATCACCCCGGGCATGAACAGCAACCGCCCCTTCAGCCGCAGCGCGCTCTGATTGTGCAGCACATGCTCCCACCAGTGGCCCACGACGTACTCCGGAAGGAAGACCGTCACCACAGGGCGCGGCGATTCCTTGCTTACCCGTTTGATGTAATCCAGTATCGGACGTGTGATTTCGCGATACGGCGAAGCGATGACCTTCAACGGCACGCTGATGTTGCTGTCTTCCCATCGACGGACCAGTTCACGGGTCTCGGCGTCGTCGACGCTGACCGTCACGGCCTCCAGCGCATCGGGCCGCGTCGCGCGCGCATAAGCCAGCGCGCGCAAGGTCGGTAGATGCAGCTTCGACACCAGCACCACGGCGTGGTTGCGGCTGGGCAAGACGACGCCGGGTTCCCCGGCGGCCTGCTCCTCCAGCTCCCGGCTGACAGCGTCGTAATGCGCGCGGATCATCTTCATCATGACGAAAAGCGATGTCATCGCGACAATGGCGATCCAGGCGCCGGCAAGGAACTTGGTGATCAATACGACGAAGAGCACCGTGCCGGTGGCCACGAACCCGACGGTGTTGACCACCCGGGAGCGGATCATCGTGCCCCGGACCGCGGGGTCGGTCTCATTGCGCAGCAACCGAGTCCAGTGCCGGACCATGCCGATTTGGCTCAGCGTGAATGAAATGAACACCCCGACGATGTACAGCTGAATCAGCGCGGTCACTTCTGCCCGGAAGGCGATGATCGCCGCAAGGGCCGCCGCCGCCAGGAAGACAATGCCGTTGGAGAAGGCCAGCCGGTCGCCGCGAGTATGTAGTTGGCGGGGAAGGTAGCTGTCCTGCGCGAGCACCGAGCCCAATACCGGAAACCCGTTGAACGCAGTGTTGGCCGCCAGCACCAGGATCAGCGCGGTCACCACGGCGATCAGTAGAAACCCGACTTGGAAGCTGCCGAAGACGGCGTGTGCGATCTGAGTGACAAGGGTTTTCTGCTGATAGTCGCGCGGGATACCGGCGAGCTGCGTGGCGGGATCGTCGACGATCTGGACCCGGGTCTCCTTGGCCAACAGGATGATGCCCATCAACAGGCTGACCGCGACAGTGCCCAGCATCAGCAGTGTCGTTGCCGCGTTGCGCGACTTGGGTTTTCGAAATGCCGGCACCCCGTTGCTGATCGCTTCCACACCGGTCAGTGCCGCGCAGCCCGATGAGAACGACCGCGCGACCAGGAACACCAACGCAAAGCCGGCGATGGAGCTGCGCTCGGCGTGCATCACAAAACCGGCCGATTCAGCCCGCAGCGGTTCGTCCAACACGTAGATCCGGAACAAGCCCCAGCCCAGCATGATGGCCACGCCGACGATGAACGCGTAGGTCGGGATGGCGAACGCCACCCCGGATTCGCGCACGCCGCGCAGGTTCAGTGCCATCACCAACAGGATCGCGCACACGCAGAACAGCACCTTGTGGCTGGCCACGAATGGAACGGCGGACCCGATGTTCGACATGGCTGATGCCGTCGAAACCGCCACCGTCAGAACGTAATCCACCATCAGGGCGCTTGCTACGGTGAGGCCGGCGTTGGCGCCCAGGTTCGTGGTGACCACCTCGTAGTCGCCGCCGCCGGAGGGGTAGGCATGCACGTTCTGCCGGTAGCTGGCCACCACGACGAGCATCACCGCCGCCACTGCGACGCCGATCCACGGCGCCAACGAGTACGCCGCCAAACCGGCCACCGAAAGCATCAGGAAGACCTCCTCGGGGGCGTAGGCGACCGAGGACAATGCATCGGAGGCGAACACCGGCAAGGCGATCCGCTTGGGCAGCAGGGTGTGGCTCAGCCGGTCGCTGCGAAACGGCCGACCCAAAACCAGTCGACGCGCCGCAGTCGAAAGTTTGGACACGAGAGCCAAGAGTAAGCGCACTCGGGCCTGCCGGTACCGTTTGCTTGACCAGAATGTCCTGGCCCAAACCGGCGGCCTCCATGATTGGCGGTTGGACCGAGCCACCAGGGCGCAGGCCGAGAGGACCTGAAGTGCGATTGGTTGTGATGGGGTGCGGCCGCGTCGGGTCTTCGCTGGCTGACGGGCTTTCGCGGATCGGCCACGACGTCGCGGTCATCGACAGTGACCAAACAGCGTTCTCACGGCTGAGTCCTGAGTTCACCGGCGAGCGGGTGCACGGCGTGGGATTCGACCGAGATGTGCTGCTAAAAGCCGGTATCAAGGAAGCCGACGCGTTCGCCGCGGTGTCGTCCGGCGACAACTCCAACATCATTTCGGCTCGGCTGGCCCGGGAAACGTTCGGTGTGCGACGGGTTGTCGCGCGGATCTACGACGCCAAACGCGCTGAGGTCTACGAGCGACTCGGCATACCCACCATTGCCACCGTGCCCTGGACGACCGACCGGCTGCTGCATCTGCTGACTCGGGACACCGAAACGGCGAAGTGGCGCGACCCGACCGGCACGGTCGCCGTCGCCGAAGTCGCCTTGCATGAGGACTGGGTGGGTCACCGGGCCACCGACCTCGAGGAGGCCACCGGCGCCCGGGTGGCGTTTTTGATCCGATTCGGCACCGGTGTGCTTCCGGAGCCAAAGACCGTCATCCAAGCCGGCGACCAGGTCTACATCGCCGCGATATCCGGACGGGCCGCCGAAGCGCTGGCCATCGCCGCCCTGCCGCCCAGTGAGGATCTATGACAGTGAGCATGCAGTGAAGCGCGCCGCCGACGACAACGATGCTGCAGCCGGGGTTGTGGGGGTACCACCCGCTTGCGGGGGAGAGCGGCGCAAATGAAGGTCGCCGTTGCCGGAGCCGGCGCCGTCGGGCGATCGGTGGTCCGCGAACTGATCGGCAATGGCCATCAGGTGTCGCTGCTGGAGCGCAACCCCGACCATGTCGACGTCGAGGCCATCCCCGCCGCGGACTGGCATCTGGGCGATGCCTGCGAGCTGAGCCTGCTGGAGTCGATCAAGCTGCAGGACTTCGACGTGGTGGTCGCCGCAACGGGTGACGACAAAGCCAATGTGGTGCTCAGTCTGCTGGCCAAGACCGAGTTCGCCGTCCCGCGGGTGGTGGCCCGGGTCAACGACCCCCGCAACGAGTGGCTGTTCACCGACGCGTGGGGCGTCGACGTGGCGGTGTCCACCCCGCGCATGCTGTGTTCGCTGATCGAGGAGGCGGTCGCGGTCGGAGATTTGGTCAGGCTGATGGAATTCCGGACCGGTCAGGCCAACCTGGTCGAGATCACGCTGCCCGACGACACGCCGTGGGGCGGCAAGCCGGTGCGGAAGTTGGAGCTGCCGCGGGACGCTGCGTTGGTGACGATCCTGCGCGGGCCCCGCGTCATCGTGCCGCAGGGCGATGAGCCGCTCGAAGGCGGCGACGAGCTGCTGTTCGTCGCGGTCACCGAGTCGGAGGAGGAGCTGCGCCGGCTGCTGCTGCCGGAGCAATGACGGTGACGCCCTCCAGGGCGCGCTGCGCCGCCTTGATCGCCAGGTAGGTCACCAGCGCCGCCGCCGCTGCCAGCGGCCAACCCATCCCGATCCGCGCCACCACAAGCCAACCCGTGTGGTTGGAGACATAGAGCAACCGCTGCACTACGAACCGGGCGGCGAAGACCAATACCCAGGTGAGCGTGGCGATGTCGAAGGCGTAGACCGCACGGCGCACATCGCGCCAGGCTCGATCGTGCCCGTGCAGCCAGCCCCAGATGTAACCGACGATCGGCCGCCGGATCAGGATGGACACCGCGAAAACCGCCGCCCACAACAACGACGTCCAGATGCCCAGCAGGAAATAGCCCTTGGACTCGCCCATCGCGTAGGCGATCAGCGCGCAGACAGCGACGCCGATGAGTCCGGACACCGCCGGCTGCGCGGACTCGCGCCGGAACAGCCGCCACAGCAGGATGAGCGTGCCGGTGCCGAGGGCGGCGCCGACCGCCGCGGCCAAGCCCACCAGCCGCGAGGTGCCCACGAAGACAAGCACCGGCAGCGATGAATAGATCAACCCCGGAACACCGCCGAGTTGCACCATCATCCGATCGGCGCGGGTGGGGCCGGCGGCTACTGACGACGCTTCGGCCTCGGCCGTTTCAGCCATGTCGCCGGCGTCTGTCGCATGGTTCACTGGCCGCCTCACCGCTGAATTTCGTAGTGCGGGTTGTAAATCGCCTTGGTGCCGTTCTCCAACTTGCCCAGCCGGCCGTGCACCCGCAGCGTGCGGCCGGAGTCGATACCGGGAATCCGGCGTTGCCCCAACCACACCAGCGTCACGGTGTCGGTGCCGTCGAACAGCTCGGCGCGAACTCCGTCGGCGCAGCCTTTGCTCTTGCACTCCACGCTGCGCAGCGTTCCGACCACGGTGACCTCTTGGCCGCGCTCACAGTCGATGGCCCGTTGCGCACCGGTACTCACCGCCTCGTCGCACAGCTCCTCAGCGTCACGCTGCTCGGGGTGCTCCGTCAACCGGCGAGTGAGCCGGCGCAGATAACTTTCCGCCGCCATGGCCTCTCCTGACCGTCCACGCTTCAAGCCGATCCTCTCACGCCAACGGACACCGTAGACCCGATAGTTCCCCACCGCCACGCGCCACCCGGGCAGTATCTGGGTGTGGCTATCAACCTGCGCGGGGTGACGACCGTCATGCTGCCGGGAACGGGGTCCGACAACGACTACATCACCCGGGCCTTCGCGGGCCCGCTGCGTGACGCCGGCGCGCGACTGCTGGCGCCGGCGCCGCAGCCGCACCGTTTGATCGACGGCTATCTGACCGCCCTGGACGACGCCGCGCGCGACGGCCCGATCGCGGTCGGTGGTGTGTCGATCGGTGCCGCGGTGGCCGTCGCCTGGGCCCTGCGGCATCCCGAATGCGCAGTGGCGGTGCTGGCCGCACTACCGGCCTGGACCGGCGCACCCGACAGGGCTCCCGCCGCACTGGCGGCACACCACTCCGCGCGGCAGCTACGCGACGACGGTCTGGCCGCGACGACGGCGCACATGCGGGCATCCAGCCCGCCGTGGCTTGCCGAGGAGCTGACCCGGTCATGGCGGGACCAGTGGCCCGATCTACCCGACGCCATGGAGGAAGCGGCCGGCTACGTTGCCCCGACCCGCACGCAGCTGCAGCAGCTGGCGACGCCGATGGGCATCGCCGCGGGCGCCGACGACCCGATTCATCCGCTTGACGTCGGCCTGGAATGGGCGGCCGCGGCGCCGCACGCCGCCTTGCGGACGGTCACCCTGGACCAGATCGGCGCCGACCCGGCCACCCTCGGTGCCGCCTGCCTGGCAGCTCTTGACGTCGTTTAGTCGCCGGTGGTGCTGCGCAGCTGCTGCATCGCCGATCCTGAGGCGCTGCGCCGGGCCGTTGGCGCAGGCTGGCCCTCTTCGTCCTCGACGTCGGGGTCCGGCGGCGGGCCAATCTGTTCTTCCGCCAGGTCTCCGACCGGCGCGCCCTGCGCGGCCGCAGCCTCACGTAATTGTGCGGCCATCGGCTCGGGCAACTGGACCGGCAACGGCGTCCGCACCGGTAGCGGAGTGTCGCCGCGACGAATCACGGTGTCCATCAACGCTTCCCGCGCTTCATCGGTCAACGCGTCGATGCTCTCGGGCGAGCTGTTCACCACGCAGCGGATCATCCAGCGGTAGCCGTCGACCCCGATGAACCGCACCACACCGGAGGCGGTGCCGATCACCTCGCGGCCCCAACGACCATCCTGGATGCTCACCGCGGCCCCGTCCTTGCGCAGCGACTCGGCCAGTTCACCGGCCACCTCCCGCCACAGGCTGCCGGTCTTGGGCGCCGCGTACGCGGCGACGGTGAAGCGGCCGTTCGCGGTCACCACCCACACCGCGCTCGGGATGCCGGTCTCGGTCAGCTCGACCTGTAGCTGAGCCGACGCGGGCATCGGCAGCAGCACAGACCCGAGGTCGATACGGCCCGCGGCCGCGGCCACAGGGTCGTCGAAATCCTCGATGTCGAAAGGCCCATCCGGATCGTCGGCGACCGGGTTGTCCACCGGGGGGTCCGGTTTCCGGTGTGCGCCCTCGAATCCCGGCTCGTCGACTGGCTGGTCTTGGGGCTCTTTGGATTTACGTCTACCGAATGCCATTAGAAAACTCGCATGTCTATAAGCTCGCATGTCCGCCGGAGGAGCCGTGACCGCCGTCGC
Source organism: Mycobacterium sp. (assembly GCA_035642975.1). Lineage (GTDB taxonomy): Bacteria > Actinomycetota > Actinomycetes > Mycobacteriales > Mycobacteriaceae > Mycobacterium. The sequence continues at coordinate 8,458 of DASQRI010000357.1, read as the reverse complement.
CACGGGAGGTATCGGCCAACCCGGCCTCGTCGAACGACGACACCTCGACCACGTCGACCAACTCGACTCGCTGCACCAGCAATTGGGCAATACGGTCACCGCGATGCACAACGATCGGCACCGCGGGGTCGAGATTGACCAACGCGACCTTGATCTCACCACGGTAGCCCGCGTCGATCGTGCCCGGGCTGTTGACAATCGAAAGCCCTACCCGCGCAGCCAATCCGGATCGCGGGTGCACCAAACCCACCATGCCGACCGGGATGGCGATCGCGATCCCGGTACCTACCAGCGCGCGATGTCCGGGCGCCAGCTCGACGTCTTCGGCGCTGTAGAGATCAACGCCGGCGTCACCATGATGGGCCCGGGCGGGCAGCGGAAGCCCGCGGTCGAGACGAACAACCGCCAGACTGGTCGACACGGGGCCACAGACTACCCTTGACCGAGTGTCGGGGACGCCAGTCACGCCGCAAAGCGTGCGGTATCGCGAGCGTTTGTGGGTGCCGTGGTGGTGGTGGCCACTGGGTTTCGCGCCGGCGGCGATCATCGCGCTGGAAGTCAACCAGGGCGTGCGGAGCCTCCCGCGCTGGCTGCCGTTCGTGGTGTTGTTCGTGGTGGCGGCCGGCGCGTTGCTATGGCTGGGCCGCATCGAGATCCGCGTCACAGGCGGTACTGACGGCGTCGAATTATGGGCCGGCGAGGCACACCTGCCCGTCACCGTGATCGCCCGGTCCGCTGACATCCCGCGCTCGGCCAAGTCCGCGGCGCTGGGACGTCAGCTGGACCCGGCGGCCTACGTCGTGCACCGAGGCTGGGTCGGCCCGATGGTGCTGGTCGTTCTGGACGACGTCGACGACCCGACGCCGTATTGGCTGGTGAGCTCCCGCCACCCAGACCGGGTGTTGTCGGCATTGCGCAGTTAGTCGGCGACTTCCCGACCATCGGAGTCAGGCCGCGCAGTCCGTACAGATCATCACGCCGTTCTTCTCACTGGCGAGCCGACTACGGTGTTGCACCAGAAAGCAGCTCGAACAAGTGAACTCGTCGGCCTGCTTGGGCACCACGCGCACGGACAGCTCTTCGCCGGACAAGTCGGCACCGGGCAGCTCGAAAGACTCAGCGGACTCTGATTCGTCGACGTCAACCACCGCCGACGCCGCTTCGTTTCGCCGTGCCTTGAGTTCCTCTAGGGAGTCCTCGGAAACGTCGTCGGTTTCGGTACGCCGTGGGGCGTCATAGTCGGTAGCCATCATCGTGTCCCCTCGTAACCTCAAGCAAAGCTTTGTACCAGCGTCGAACGCATCCACCAAGCGATTCGTGCCCGTATACCGAGGCGGTCAAGTGTGATTTACGTCACACCAATGATTTAACCGTCCTACCTTGCTCTAAACATCGCGTTTAGAGTGCGTACGTGGTCGCGCAAATCACCGAGGGTACAGCCTTCGACAAGCACGGTCGGCCCTTTCGTCGTCGCAACGTCCGGCCCGCGATTGTTCTGCTGGTCGTGCTGCTGGTCGCCAGCGCGGTGGTGTGGACGATCGCGCTCACCCGCCCGCCAGAAGTCCACGAGGCCACGGTGTGCAACCCGCCACCGGAGCGGGCGGATCCGGCGCAGCCGCGCCTGGGCTCACCGGTGTCACGCAGCACGATGATCAACGTCGCACCGGCCAAGCTGGCGGATACCAAAATCCGCGTCCTGAACGCCAGCGGGCGGGGCGGACAGGCCGCCGACGTCGCCGGCTCGCTGCACGACCTGGGTTTCGCCCAGCCGGCCGCGGCCAACGATCCGATCTACGACAAAACCCGGCTGAACTGCCAGGGGCAGATTCGTTTCGGCGACGCCGGTCAGGCCGGGGCCGCCGCGGTGTGGCTGGTGGCGCCGTGCACCGAGCTGTATCGCGACGACCGCACCGACGATTCCGTCGACCTGGTGCTGGGTACCGAGTTCGGCGCGCTGGCGCACAGCGATGACATCGCCGCGGTCCTCAACGGGCTGCGTCCGGGCGACACCGAGCCGGCCGACCCCGCGCTGTTGGCAAAGATCCACGCGGTCAACTGCTGACCGTTGGATTCGTCGGCCGATCAGGCCGGAATGGGCGCCAGGCCGTCGAATTCCCTCAGCGCGGCGAGTAACTGGTCGGCGATCCCGGGCGCCGCGGCGACCACCAGGGCGGCGGTCCGATCCGGGTCCCCCGGCTCCGGCAAGAGCACCCGGGCGCCCGCCTCGGCGGCGATCAGTGCGCCGGCCGCGTGATCCCAGACATGCAGCCCGTGCTCGTAATAAGCGTCCAGCCGGCCCGCCGCGACCAGGCACAAATCCAGTGCCGCAGAGCCGATCCGGCGCACATCGCGCACCACCGGCAGCATCTTGGCGACCAGCGTCGCTTGAACCGTACGGCGTCTATTGGAGTACGCGAAGCCGGTGCCCAGCAACGCCATCGACAGGTCGTCGACGGCGTTGCATCGCAGCGGGTGGGTGCCGTCGGCGTCGACGACGTGTGCTCCCAACCCGACCGCGGCCGAATACAGCCGCCCGCCCACGACATCGGCGACCGCACCGGCCACCGACACGCCGTCGACCTGGGCTCCCACCGACACGGAATACGACGGGATCCCGTAAACGAAGTTCACCGTGCCATCGATCGGGTCCAGCACCCAGGTGACGGTGCCGGCAGCGACGGCCGCCGGATCGGTGGGTCCGCCGATCTCTTCGCCGAGAACGGGATCGCCGGATCGCAGTTGCGCCAACCGATCACGCAGCAGCCGTTCGGTCTCGGTGTCCACGACGGTCACCGGGTCGGTCGGGGTCGACTTCGTTTGCACCGCCGTATCGCCGTCGGCGCCCGCGCCGAAGACCTCGCTGCGGCGGCGCCGGACGAACGCGGCCGCTTCAACGGCCAGCGTTTCGGCCACCGAACGCAGGTGCGCCGGCTGGTTCTCAGGTGTGGTCACCGGTCCATCGCATCACAGGTGCGCCGTGGCCACCCCGCTGGCGGGTTGGGAAACGACCGCGAAACAGCCCGGCCAACCGCCCAGCTACGCATTATGGTGTGGGCGACACCCACGCCTCGCCGAGGAGCTTCGATGACCAGTGCCGACCCGACCACCGCCTCGCCCGGCAGCGAGGGGTCCGACACGCCGCCGCGCCGGGGCTTCGGGGTCGACGTCGGCGGCAGCGGCATCAAGGGGGGCATCGTCGACTTGGACACCGGTCAACTGATCGGCGACCGGTTCAAGCTGCTGACACCCCACCCGGCCACGCCGTCCGCGGTCGCCAAGACGATCGCCGCCGTCGTCAGGGAATTCGGATGGACCGGCCCGCTCGGCGTGACCTATCCAGGCGTCGTCAGGCACGGGATCGTCCAGACCGCGGCCAACGTCGACAAGAAGTGGATCGGGACCAACGCGAGCGACATCATCAGCGCGGAGTTGGGCGGCCAGCAGATCGTGGTTCTCAACGACGCCGACGCGGCCGGGCTGGCAGAAGAGCGCTACGGGGCGGGCAAAGACACCACCGGCGTGGTGGTAGTGCTCACATTTGGAACCGGAATCGGGTCGGCGGTCATTCACAATGGGATATTGCTGCCCAACACCGAGTTCGGCCATCTCGAAGTCGGCGGTAAAGAAGCCGAACACCGCGCGGCTTCGTCGGTCCGGGACAAGCGCGGCTGGAGCTACAAAAAGTGGGCCAAGCAGGTGACGAAGGTGCTGGTGGCCATCGAGAACGCGATGTGCCCGGAACTTTTCATCGCCGGCGGCGGAATCAGCCGCAAAGCCGACGAGTGGGTCCCGTTCCTGAAAAATCGCACTCCGGTGGTTGCCGCCGACTTGCAGAACACCGCCGGAATCGTCGGCGCGGCGATGGCCGCGACGCGCGACGTGACGCACTGATTTGTGCGCTCTGACGGGGGGATTGCCGTGCTGTCGTTACAATGGTCACCGGCAGCCGCCTGACCGATAGCGGCGACTATCCACCCTGATAATCGACGCCGACATTCGACATAGCCGACAAATCTCCGGTTGAGCATGCCTAGAGGCACCGGAAGTGAGTCCTACCGAAGGGGTTTACGTGGCAGCGACCAAAGCACGACCGGCAACAGATGAGCCGGTGAAGCGCACCGCCGCCAAGTCGCCCACCAGCGCCGGGGCCAAGCGTTCGTCGGCCAAGCCGACCAACGGTTCCACCACCGCTCCACGGGCCACCAAGACGGCGACGAAGACGCCGGCGCGGGCCGCCAAAGCGCCGGCGAAGTCCGCCAAGGCCGGCACGTCGACCAAGAGCGCGCCCGCCAAGGCGGCGCCAGCCCGCGGCCGCCCGAAGAAGGCCGCGTCGTCGAAGGATGCCGCCGAGGGCGTCGAGGTCACTACCGCCGATCTTGAAACCGGCGAGCAGATCGAGGAGATCGACGGCGAGCCGGGGCTCGACGGTGAGCCGGGCGAAGAGATTGAAATCGATGCCGAAGAACTGAACCTCGAAGAACTCGAGGTCGAGTCGTCCAACAGCGACGACGCCGAGGCCGACCCGGCCGACACCGACGAAGAGGTCGCCGCGAGCCCCAAGGCCGCCGACGGCGAAGCCGTCGGCGACGAGGAAATCGTCGAGCCAAGCGAAAAAGACAAGGCCTCAGGCGATTTCGTTTGGGACGAGGACGAGTCCGAGGCGTTGCGGCAGGCCCGCAAGGATGCCGAGCTGACGGCGTCCGCGGACTCGGTTCGCGCCTACCTCAAGCAGATCGGCAAGGTGGCACTGCTCAACGCCGAAGAGGAAGTCGAGCTGGCCAAGCGGATCGAGGCCGGCCTCTACGCCACCCAGTTGGTGACCGAGCTGACCGACCGCGGCGAGAAGCTGCCCGCCGCGCAGCGACGTGACATGGCGTGGATCTGCCGCGACGGCGACCGCGCGAAAAACCATCTGCTGGAAGCCAACCTGCGGCTGGTGGTGTCGCTGGCCAAGCGCTACACCGGCCGCGGCATGGCGTTTCTCGACCTGATCCAAGAAGGCAACCTCGGTCTGATCCGTGCCGTCGAAAAGTTCGACTACACCAAGGGTTACAAGTTCTCCACCTACGCGACCTGGTGGATCCGCCAGGCGATCACCCGCGCGATGGCCGACCAGGCCCGCACCATCCGCATCCCGGTGCACATGGTCGAGGTGATCAACAAGCTGGGCCGCATTCAGCGCGAGCTGCTGCAGGATCTGGGCCGCGAGCCCACACCTGAGGAGCTGGCCAAGGAAATGGACATCACCCCGGAGAAGGTGCTGGAGATCCAGCAGTACGCCCGGGAGCCGATCTCGCTGGACCAGACCATCGGCGACGAGGGCGACAGCCAGCTCGGCGACTTCATCGAGGACAGCGAAGCGGTGGTGGCTGTCGACGCCGTCTCATTCACGCTGCTGCAAGATCAGCTGCAGTCCGTTTTGGAGACGCTGTCCGAGCGCGAAGCCGGCGTCGTACGCCTGCGCTTCGGTCTCACCGACGGCCAGCCTCGCACCCTCGACGAGATCGGCCAGGTTTACGGCGTCACCCGCGAGCGCATTCGCCAGATCGAGTCGAAGACGATGTCGAAGTTGCGCCACCCCAGCCGTTCTCAGGTTCTGCGCGACTACCTGGACTGAGCGACACTCCCAACTTGTGTCTTGACCAGCGGGTTTGTTACAAGCCGGGCGGTTCGGGGAACCCGCAACGCGAGATGGTGTCCGCTCCGGGCGCCGCTGCGACAGGAGTTGCAATGATCGGATCAATAATCCTCGCCCTGGTCGTGGGGGCGTTCATCGGTTTCGTGGCGCGTCTCGTCATGGCGGGTAAGCAAAACATCAGCATGGTCGCGACGGTTTTAATCGGCGCCCTAGGTGGCTTGATCGGCTCAGCGGTGGCTAGCCAATTCGGATACCACAATGCCAATGGTGGAGTCGCCTTGATTCCGTTTTTCATCGGAGTCGCCGCTGCCATCGCGCTCATCGCGATCTACGAATCCGTGATGGGTCGGCGTACCGGCATCGCGGGTCGACGTGGCGGCACCGACATGCTGGGTCGGCGTCGCGGCATCCTGGGTCGACGTGGCGGCGCCGGCATCATGGGTCGGCGTTGGCCGTAGCGGTTGTTCGGGAAATCGTCGGCGCGGATCGGCCACCACGATGTGTTACCCCAGAACACGATGGCGGCCAAGTTCGAGATCAACAAGGACAAAGCAGGCAAGTTTCGTTTTCATCTGAAGGCTCCGAACGGCGAGATCATCGCCGCCAGTCAGGGATACGAGACAAAAGCTAATGCCGAGAAAGGCATTCAGGACGACACAACCGCCTAGCGACGCCCGTCAGGCCAACGGCTCAAAGACAATTCCCATCGGACAAGGTCTATCGCCGCGATGACCGCGGGATCAGAGCTTGGCGTTCGTCGTCATCCACACCCGTGTTGGACGCGCCAGCCGGCCGTGCGGTTCCGCCGCTATTACCGCGCCGGTGCACAGCGCAAGACTATTCACTCTCGCGGCGCTGAAGGTGGTGCTGGTCAGCACTACCTTCAGCCTCTAGATCACTACGGGATCACGCCTGTCAGCAGCGTCGGCAGGAGCGTCGAAACGTCTGCAGCGAGGTTCGCTCCAAGGTTACCCAGTAGCGCACTGAGATCAGCGCTGATCGTTGGATCTAGAGTCGTCAACTCGGTCGTCAGCGACGCTGGACCGCTCGCGATGGCCGACATGAGGGTTGTCGGGTCGCCCACGAGGCCATTCGCTAACGGCGAGTAGTCGAACGCGTTCCCCAGCTCTGGGCCGAAATTCGCAAGCGGCGTGGTCAACTCGAACTGCGGCGAACCACCGAGAGGGATATCGCTCGTCCAGCCGAACAACGGGGTGTTGAGCGGGCCGAGCAGCGTGAACGTGTCACAAATGATGCAGGTCGTGTTGGTCGGATCGAAGGTATTGGCGTAGCTCTCCGTGTTGGTGAAGCCGCCGAGCAGGGTTTCGATGCCGATGAGGCTGGCGACGCCGGGCCACGGCTGACCCGTCGTGCCGAAGCTCTCAGCGACGAACGTGAAGAGTGGGTTGCTGGGGTCCCACGCCTGGATTCCGAGGCCACCCGAGTTCCCAAGGGTCGCACCGAAGGCGTAATCCCAGGGCAAGACCCCGGTGATGTTGATGAAGACGTCCTCCACACCAGGAATGTTGAGACCGAGAAGTAGCGGCGGCAGACTCGGCAGGCTCGCGAACAGCGTCTCGTAAGGCGGCGCTGCGGCGCTTGCCGCGCTGGCCACATCGGTCGCCGCGCTGGTGCCTGTGTCGCTGCCATAGGCGGCGAACTGCACCGGTGTGTGCACAAGTGCGCCCATCGCCGCGGCGGGGTCGGCTGAACCCCCAAATCCGAATCCCCCGATCATCACCGCTGTGAGTGCCAATAGGCCCGCGCTGACACCTGCGAGCAGCTTTCGAGTTGACATCGCGACCCCAATTCCGGAGCAGTGCGCTTGCGCAGGACCATAGCCTCATCACGTGAACACCTGGCGAATCAAATGTTACAGTTGATTTACCGCGGCAGCCTCGATTACGGCATTGCTGGCCGGCCAGAACGATTTTTGTTCTCGACATTTTCCCTATGCGGGTGAAAATGGCACCCGCCTGGCGTCCGGAAACGAGATTTTCACAAAAGGAACCGCCCCCGCTGGACCGCCTTCCTTTGGCGGTGTTACTGATAGGCCACATCGATCTGGCGGGTTGTCGGTGCCTGATATGGGGTAGTCACCATGCGAGACCACGACAGAGGGCGAGACGACGACAGAGGAGGACTGGCCATGAGTGGCTCCGATAAGGCCAGGAACAAGGCACAGCGGTTGAAGGGCGCGGTCAAGGAGGTGGTCGGTCGAGCAACCGGAGACGTCGCACTCGAACGGCAGGGCAGGCAGGACCAGCGCGAGTCTCATCTAAAAGACGCTGGCGAAAAGATCAAAGACGCGGTCCGACCCAGGGGTCGGCGCGGGCGCCAGGCGTAAGCCCGGCGTGACTAAGTGCCCGGCTAAACCCTTGCCACGAGCAGGGCGCAGAATTCCGCACCCGGCTTCCACCACCGATTCTAGGCGCCGGTAACGGCAAACCATACGCCCAGCAAACATCGTCGCAGAGCGGTTTGGGCACGCCGCTAATAGGTCGTCCCCAAAACATGCTCTGAGCTGAATAAACACTTGTGGGCGGTATTGGGATTGAATCAGTCAGGGCTTGCCAAACGGCGAGGATGCTTTCCCCTAATCTGCTATCTCCGAACCTTTGTGGTCCCCTGGGGCAGGCAGACGTCGCCCGCTCGACATCAGCCGGTCGCGCTCCTTTGTAGAGTTCAACAAGGGTGTAGAAGCTGTGGATTCTTTGGTACTGGCGTCGCGCCGCGGTAGAGGCCACTCACTCCAAGATATTTTGGCTATCTGCGTTCAGGGGCCAACAGCGGTTATTGCGTTATTGCACAGCGCATATT
>DASQRI010000356.1:0-2539 GCA_035642975.1 Mycobacterium sp. | reverse complement strand
ACGTTGGCGTACGGCGATATTGGCTGCAGCGGCTGCGATCGTGGTGGGGTTGGCCGCCTTCGGAGCCGGAATCGCGCTACGACCAGCGCCCAAACCGACAATGGCTGAGCAGATCATGGCGGCACCCGACGTCCGAACAGTCTCTGGCCAGCTGGCCGGCGGCACGGCGACGGTGATGTTCTCGCGGGGCATGAATGCTGGTGTGCTGGTGATGAATAACGTGCCGCCGCCGTCAGAGGGCACCGTCTATCAGATGTGGCTGGTCGGCGACAAGGGCCCGACCTCGGCGGGCACGATGAACACCGCGGCCGTCACGCCGTCGACCACCGACATGCTGACCGATCTCGGGCATTCCAGCGCGCTGGCGTTCACTGTGGAGCCCGGCAACGGGTCACCCCAGCCGACCGGAAAGATCCTCGCCAAGCTGTCGCTGACCTAGCGGGGCCTGGGTAATCCGATAGCGTGGTCACGACGGGGGGACGAAGTGGCTGACCACGACGATCGCCGAGCAGCGCAATCAGATCCGGTGGTTCGAGGACAACCAGCTGATGACGTGGCTGTGCTCGGCACGACTGGACCTGATGCGGCACATGTACACCCCGCTGTTGGACGCATCGCCGGCAGTGCGCGAGAAGGTGTTCGGGCTCATCACCGCCGGGCTGAAATCGGCTAACCAGAAGTTGGAAGCTCTACTGGGCGAACATCTTTCAACTCTTCCGCAGGCCACCGAGCATCGCGACGACGACGCCGAGCACCACCAGCACGCCGCCCGCGGCCAGGCTTAGGTCGAGCCAGTGGTGCAGGCTGTTCTCGGCTTGGCCAACCATGACGTCGGCGATCCGGCGGATATTGCCGGTGGTGTGGTTGAGCGCGTCGTTCATCCGGCGGCGACCCATTTCGATGGCGACCCAACCGGCGGCGCCGACGAGCAGCGCGGAGATCCCGAGGCCGGCCAGCGTCCTGCCGCGGCCGCGTGCCACGGCCAGGGTCAGCACCGCGCCGATGCCGGCCAGCACCGCCGCGGCGATGCTCACCCAGGGACCCCAGATGGATAGCGGCCGAAATTCGCTTGGCTGCAAGATCTTTGATGTCGACACCGCCAACGGGACCCGGACCGTGTCGGGCACCTGCACGTTGTAGCTCGCCAGCATCGGCGCAAACGCGCTGTCCTTGAGCATGTCGGACAGATCGACGACCCACTGGTCGCCGTCGGTCTGCGCGTGGGCGCCGGTGAACATCCAAGAGTGCACCAGGCGGTTGGCGTCGGCGAACTGCGGCGGGAAGTCCGGGCCGGCGGTGTACCCAACGGCCACATCGTGCACCTGTGACGAATCGACCTGGTAGCCATGTTGATTGATGAGCACCATCGCTCTGGTGGCAAGCTCGGAGGCCACCGCGGCTTGCAGCGTCGGATCACTGGCCGCTTTTCTGGCCATCGCCGTATAGCCGTTGGCATCGATCAGGTGCGTCTGCGCCCACGCCGTCGGCAGGGCGACCGCTAACGCGACGGTGGTGAACAGCCACAGCAGCACCGTCACCGCGAATCGCACGCCGTGGTCTAAAAGTCAGCGCGAGAGGCTATTTGGCGACGCGGCGCGGACGCGCCAGCGCCAGCCGGGTCATCATCCGGTTCATAAGCTTCAGCGCCTTCTGCGAATTGTGGTAGTAGTTTCTGCCCGCACCGACGTTGGTGCGGGGCCCGACGACGGTCTCGACGCGACAGAACTTGCGCAGCCCATCGGCACCGCCGAACCGCGCACCGATGCCCGACGTCTTCCAGCCGCCCATCGGTGCCGTCGTGCACATCAGGTTGGTGATCACGTCGTTGATGTTGACTGCACCGCAATCAAGCTGCAGCGCAACCTCTTTGGCTCGGTCCATATCACGGGAGAACACCGAGGCGCTCAACCCGTATTCGCTGTCGTTGGCCAGTCGGATCGCTTCGTCGACGGAACCCACCTTCATGATCGGCAGTGTTGGGCCGAACGTCTCCTCGGTCATGCACGCCATCGAGTGGTCCACGTCGACCAGCACGGTGGGCGGGTAGAAGCTGCCCGACTTCTCGGTGCGCTGGCCGCCGGTCAAGGCGCGCGCGCCGGCCGCGACCGCGTCGCGGACGTGGCGTTCGGTCACCGCGAGCTGCTGCTCGTCGATCAGCGCCCCAAAATCGTGCTTGTCGCCCGCGCCGACCCGCAGCGCCTGCACGTCACGAACGACGGCCTGCACGAATTGGTCGTATATCGGCTCCAGCACGTAAACCCGCTCCACCGATACGCAGGTCTGCCCGGCGTTGAACATCGCTCCCCACACCGCGCCGTGCGCGGCGAGGTCGACGTCGGCGTCCTCGAGCACGATCATCGGGTCCTTGCCGCCCAGCTCCAGGCTGACCGGCGTCAAGCGGCGAGCGGCCCGCTCCATGACTTTACGTCCGGTGGCGCAGGAGCCAGTGAACTGTACGAAGTCGACGTTGTCGACGACGGCCTCCGACACCGCGCGGGCACCCTGCACTACCCCCAGCACGTCTGGGGCACCGGACTCC
>DASQRI010000355.1:0-3401 GCA_035642975.1 Mycobacterium sp. | reverse complement strand
GTTCCAGTGGGGTCAGCGCCACCTGCCCGGCCGCAGACGCCTGCGCCTCACTCATCTGGATTGCGGCGCCGATGCGTCAGTCGAAATTCGCTGCAGCAAAGGCCATCCAGTGCCGCTTGATGAGCTGGGCGTGGAGGCAGTTAGGCGGAGTCGGCGCGACGCTTGAGTCGGCGGTGCGTGCGAATCCGCGCGATTCGCAGCGCAAGGTTGGCGCCCAACCGCAGCGAATTCCCGAATGGCGGAGCCGCAGTTCCGGTGATACTGAACGGCAGATCGCTGCCGACCACAGCGCGGTAATGGCTGAAGGTGTCGAAGCCGGCTTTACCGTGGTAGGCGCCCATTCCGCTGCGACCGACTCCCCCGAACGGCGCTGCCGACGGAATCATCTGTGCGGCAAAATCATTACGGGCGACGCCGCCGCTTCGCGTGTTGGCGACGAAGGTGCGGAAGTTGTCGTCGTCGGAACCAAACCAGTAGGCCACCAGCGGCGCCGGTCGTCGGTTGATGTAGTCGATGGCCTCGCTGAGCTCCGTATATCCCATCACCGTCACGACCGGGCCGAAAACCTCTTCGTCGGCGATTCGCATGCGGTCGTCGATGCCGCGGACGATTGTGGGCGCAATCTTTCGGGTGGCGCGGTCGGGTAACGACTCGCCTTCGGCTGTAAGGGTTTCCACACGGGCGCCGTGGGCTCGTGCATCGTCGATCAGCGCGACCACCCGATCGAAGTTGGCGTGGTTGACGCTCGAGCAGTAGTCCGGGTTGGCGATGATGGTCGGGAACATGTCGCGCAGGGTCTCGCGGACGACGTCGACGAAGGTCTCGACCTGCGCGTCGGGCACCAGAACGTAGTCGGGACAGACACAGACCTGTCCGCCGTTGACCATGCGCCCCCGTGCGATTCGCGCCGCCGACCGCCGGATGTCAGCGTCCGGCGCGACCACCACCGGGTTCTTGCCACCGAGCTCCAAGGTCACCGGAACCAGATTGTCCGCCGCCGCGCGCTGCACGAGCGCACCGACGGACGGCGAACCGGTGAAAAACAAGTGATCGAACGGCAGCGCCGCGAATGCCGCCGCGAGATCCGGACCGCCGATGACCACGTCGAGCTCGGCAGGGTCGAAGTATTGCGGCGCGATGGCCTTCATCAATTCGGCGGTGTGCGCGGTGATCTCGGACATCTTGATCATCACCCGGTTGCCGGCGGCGAATGCGGCCGAGGCGGGTAGCACCACCAGGTTGACCGGGAAGTTCCACGGACCGATGATCCCGACGACGCCGAGCGGGGTGGGCTGCACCTCGGCGCGCAGACCGCCCAACCGCGCGGTGGGCATCAATTTGGTGGGCCGCATCCACTGCTTCACGTGGGATCGGGTGTGCTCGACGACCGACATGATGCCGACCACTTCGGTGAACAGCGACGCGGCCTTGGACCGTGTGCCGTAGTCGGCGGCCATCGCCTCGACGAACGCGTCGGTGTTGTCCAACAGCAGCGCCATCAGCCGATCGATACGGTCGAGCCGGACCTCGACGCTGGGCGGCCCATCCGCCAGGAATGCCCGTCGTTGCCGGTCAAGCATCGCCGATAGCGCGGGCGGATGCTGCTCGACGGGGCTGGCGGCGTTATCAAACCGGGCTTCGACTGAGCTCACGGCCACATAGCTTACGGCAGTCGACCCGGCTGATGTAGGCTACTGTAATATTTACAGTACGATCATGCAGGCTCGATGCCGGTCCGCTCGACGAAGCTGGAGTGCAGCTGTGGAAAGTCAACTTCAGGACACCGTCTTGCCTGCCGACTTCATCCGTGACCCATACCCGTACTTCGCCCAGAAGCGCAAAGAAGCCGGCGTGTTCCACGGAACCGTCGTCGACTACTCCAAAACCCCAGAATCGCTGCGGCCCAAGAACTCCTTTGCCGCCATGTCATTCGACGCAGTGAACAAGGCGTTTCGCGACAGCCAGGTATTCAGCTCCACCTACTACGACAACACGATCGGGCTGTTCATCGGGCCCTCCATCTTGGCGATGGAGGGCAAGAAACACCGCGAACACCGCAACCTGGTGTCCGCGGCGTTCAAGTCCAAGGCGCTCGCACGCTGGGAACCCGCGGTTGTGCGGCCGATCTGCAATGAGCTGATCGACGAGTTCGTCGACGCCGGCGAAGCCGATCTGGTCCGGGATTTCACGTTCGAGTTTCCCACTCGGGTCATCGCCAAGCTGTTGGGTCTGCCGGCCGAGGACCTGCTCACCTTCCGGCGGCGCGCGGTGCAATTGATCAACTACACCATCAAGTACGAGCGGGCTTTTGAAGCCTCAGCGGCGTTGAAAGACTATTTCCTGGAACAGATCCAGCAGCGTAAAGTCACGCCTACCGAAGACGTCATCGGCGATCTGGTCACCGCAGAGATTGACGGCGAAAGGCTGAGCGACGAGGCCATCTACTCGTTCCTGCGGCTGCTGCTGCCCGCCGGTCTGGAAACTACCTACCGCTCATCGGGAAACCTGCTGTTCCTGTTGCTGACCCACCGTGACCAGTTCGACGCGGTCCAAGCCGATCAGACGTTGATCGCGCCGGCTATCGAAGAAGGGCTGCGCTTCGAGACACCACTGACCACGGTGCAGCGGTTCACCACCGAGGACACCGAATTGGAAGGGGCCGAGATTCCCGCGCGGTCGGCGGTCGACCTGTGCATCGGCTCGGCCAATCGCGACCAGCAACGTTGGGAGCGCTCCGAGGAATTCGACATCTTCCGCAAGCCGACGCCGCACATCTCCTTCGCCGCCGGAGAACACACCTGCCTGGGTCTTCATTTGGCACGCATGGAAACTCGGGTCGCGCTGGAATGCCTGCTGAGTCGGGTGACCAACGTCAAGCTGGTTACCGACGACGACCCGCACATTTACGGCCAGCCGTTCCGCTCTCCAACGGCGCTTCCGGTGACCTTCGACGGCAAGTAGGGTCCCAAAATGGTCAAGGTGATGGAGGGCTTTCGGGTCCTCGAGGTCGCGCAGTTCACGTTCGTCCCGGCGGCAGGCGCCATCCTCGCCGACTGGGGCGCGGACGTCATCAAGGTCGAGCACCCGGTGCGCGGTGACACCCAACGTGGCTTTCTCAACATGGGTGGTCTGCAGCTCGATCCGGATCGCCATCCGCTGATCGAGCATCCCAATCGGGGCAAGCGCAGCGTCGGGATCGACGTCTCCACGCCGGGCGGCCAGCAACTGCTCTACGAGATCGCCAAGACTTCCGATGTGTTCCTGACCAACTACCTGCCCACGCAGCGGCAGAAGAACAAGTTCGACGTCGAGCACATCCGCGAGGCGAACCCGAACATCGTGTACGCCCGCGGCAGCGCCTACGGCGACAAGGGCGCCGAGCGCGATGTCGGTGGTTATGA
>DASQRI010000354.1:0-5174 GCA_035642975.1 Mycobacterium sp. | reverse complement strand
ATCCATGCCCGCACGCCCGACTCGACGGCGAGGTGCATGGTGTCTTCGACCTCGCTGGCGGTCCCGGACGGATGGCCGATGATGCTGAGCCCCGGCGTGATCAGTTGAAGCGGGCTGATCGGCAGCGGCTCGGGAGTCACGCCGATGGTGATGAGCTCACCCAGTGGCAGCAGGCCACCGACGGTTGCGGCCATGGCTTTCGAGGCGCCTGCAGTGCCCAGCACGACCGCGACCCCGCCAAGGTCTTTCAACGATTCGGAGACATCGCCATCGGTGGCGTCGACGTAATGATGCGCGCCCAGTTTGAGCGCGTCCTCTTTCTTCGCCGTGCCGCGGTTGATCGCGATCGTCTCGAAACCCATCGCCCGGGAGAACTGCACCCCGAGGTGGCCCAGCCCGCCGACGCCGAGGATCGCCACCCGGTCACCGGGCAACGCCTTGCTGTGACGCAGTGCGTTGTAGGTCGTGACACCGGCGCAGCCCATCGGGGCGGCTTCCGCGTCGGACAGTTCCTCGGGTACCCGGGCCAGCGCACTGACCGGCACGGTCACCGACTCCGCGTATCCGCCGGGGTACTGGTAGCTCGGGATTTTCCCGTTCTCGCAGTGGATGAACTGCCCCCTGCGGCACTGGTCGCAGTGATAGCAACACCCGCCGAACCACCCGACCGCGACACGGTCGCCGACCACGAAACCCTCGACGCCGTCGCCGATTTCGGCAATCTTTCCCGCGATCTCATGTCCCGGAGTCAGCGGCCACGACATCCCAGGGAAGTTACCGGCGACAAAATGGACATCGGTGCCGCATATCCCGCAGGCACCGACGCTGATGCGTACTTCGCCGCGCGGCGGCGGCGTTGTTTCGACATCAGCGAGCTCTAACGGCGCGCCCGCGGACTTTACCTGGACTGCTTTATGTGACGGCATAGCCGTAGCCTAATGCGCGACAGGGCATTTCGCTGCGGCATCACTGTGGTAGTCGACCTGCCAGTGTTTGATGCCGTTGAGCCAGCCCGAACGAAGACGTTCGGGCTGGCCGACCGATTCCAGATCGGGCATCGCGTCGGCGATCGCATTGAACATCAAGTCGATCGTCATCCGCGCCAGGTTGGCCCCGACGCAGTAGTGCGCGCCGGTCCCGCCGAATCCCACATGCGGGTTGGGGTCCCGCAGGATGTTGAAACTGAACGGGTCGTCGAACACCTCCTCGTCGAAATTGGCCGACCGGTAGACCATGACCACGCGCTGACCCCTCTTGATCTGCACGCCGGACAGCTCGTAATCCTCGAGCGCGGTCCGCTGAAACGACGTCACCGGGGTGGCCCACCGAACGATCTCGTCGGCCGCGGTGACGGGACGCTCCTTCTTGTAGAGCTCCCATTGATCGGGAAAGTCGGTGAAGGCCATCATGCCCTGAGTGATCGAGTTGCGGGTGGTCTCGTTTCCGGCCACCGCCAACAGGATGACGAAGAAGCCGAACTCGTCATCGGAGAGCTTGTGGCCGTCGACGTCGGCCTCGATCAGCTTGGTGACGATGTCTTCCCCGGGGTTCTTCGCCCGATCGGCGGCCATCTGCATCGCGTAGGTGATCAGCTCAACCGAGGCACCCATGGCGTCGTTCCTGGCGAACTCTGGATCCTGGTCACCGACCATCTCGTTCGACCAGTGGAACAATTTCTTGCGGTCTTCCTGAGGCACGCCCAGCAGCCCGGCGATGGCCTGCAGAGGCAATTCGCACGACACCTGTTCGACGAAGTCGCCGGAGCCTTCCGCCGCCGCGGCCTCGACGATGCGCTGGGCTCGCTCCTCGAGGTCGTCGCGCAATCGCTCGACTGCACGCGGTGTGAACCCCCGGGAGATGATCTTGCGCAGGTGGGTGTGCTGCGGGGCGTCCATGTTGAGCAACACGAACTTGCCCGTGTCGCGCTGCTCGCGCACGGTGCCCTCTTTGTAACGGGGCAGCGCGGTGTTCTCCAGGCTGGAGAAGACGTCGCTGCGCAGTGAGACCTCTTTGACGTCTTTGTGTTTGGACACCACCCAGAACCCGCCGTCGTCGAATCCGCCCATGCCGAGCGGCTGTTCGTTCCACCAGATCGGCGCGGTCCGGCGCAGCTCGGCCAGTTCTTCCACCGGCAGCCGCTCGGCGTGGATGTCCGGATCGGTGAAATCAAACCCGGCAGGGATGTTCGGAGTCGGCATCAGGGGCACTCCTATGAATACGGCGTGAATATGACGCGTTCTGGCTCAGTAAAGCATCGTGACCGCCGAGATGGAGCGGGTTCTCGCCGGATTGCTCAGGATGGATTGAAACGTGTTCTCGCGACTGGCTCCGACCAGCATGTCCCGATCCTGCGGCGCCCCAGTCGATCCGTTGGCGTCATGCCCGACGATTACTTTCGGCTGGATCGAGGCCGAAGTACATTTCACCAACCATCTCGGCGACCCCGCCGCCAGAATCTCGTGTGACCTGCCAGGGTCAGCGATTATCCTTCCCCAATGGCATCGAACGTGTCAGGGAAGATCGCATTCATTACCGGCGGCGCGTCCGGCATCGGCGCCGCGCTGTGTGCCAAGCTGGTCGACGAAGGCGCCGAGGTCTGGATCGCCGATCGTCAGATCGGACCGGCGCAGGAGCTGGCGCAACGCCTCAACAGCGGTGCCGCAAAGGCGCACGCGATCGAGCTCGACGTGCGCAACTACCCATCGTTCGAAGCCGCCGTCGCGGAGGCGGTGCAGGAATCCGGGCGGATCGACTACCTGTTCAACAATGCCGGCATCGGGGTCGGCGGTGAGATCGACTCATACACGCTCGATGACTGGAACGACGTCTTCGACGTGAACCTGCGCGGCGTCGTACACGGCATCCAAGCGGTCTATCCGATCATGATCCGCCAGCACTCCGGACACATCGTGAACACAGCCTCCATGGCCGGTCTCGTCACCAGCCCGGGCCAGGGGAGCTACACCGCCACCAAACACGCCGTCGTCGCGATCTCGAAGGCCTTGCGGGTCGAGGCCGAGCGCCACGGCGTGCAAGTGTCGGTACTGTGTCCAGGCGCGATCCGGACCCCGATCCTCGCCATGGGCAAGTACGGGCGGTACAACGGCGTGAGCGATGAGCAACTACTCAAATTCTGGGAGCCGTTCCGGCCGATGGCACCCGAAAAGTTCGCCGAGCGCGCCCTTCGTGCCGTGTTGCGTGGAGACGCAATCGTCGTTGTACCAGCCTGGTGGAAGGCATTGTGGTACCTGGAACGTCTCTCGCCAGCGTTGTCGATGCGCGCTGCAAGACTCACGCTCAAGCGCATGCGTGAAATGGAGTCCACCGCCTCCTGATCCGCTGCGTGTCTTTGGTCAGGCGCACCGGTTCAAACCTCGCGAGGCGGTACGGCGGCTAGTCCTGCCGCCGCGCATGCAGGAATACGTTGCGACGTTGCCTGGTTCGGCGGATTCGAAGGTAATCGTTTGGTGGTGTCACCGACTGGCTAAAGAACACTTCAAGGCGGGTTGCACACCGGCGAGTGCGAAGTCCGCGGCGACGACATCGGCGGGATCGGCGTGCACATCGGCGCGCGCGTAAGCGCACTGGCAGGGCCGAACGACGTGCTCGTGTCCAGCACGCTGCGCGACCTCGTGATCGGGTCAGGACTCGAGTTCGAGGAGCGCGGCGCTCACAAGCTCAAGGGCGTCCCCGGCGAATGGCGCCTCGCCGTCACGTCGCCGTAGCGGTGGGTTTCGGCGAAACTCATTTCGCGTGCCGTAAGCAACTTGTGCAGCCGGTGGTACCGATTGGCGAAAGTACCGTTTAACGCCGTCGAGCGCGGAGCTGGCGCGCCGTCAGCCGCTTATTCCTTGGGTGCTGCTGCGGGTTTCGGTGATTTTGCGTTGGAGGTACCAGGAGAAATATCCGTGGTACCTGTGTTGAAGGTCGCGTCGCCGCCAGTCGTGCCCGTCGATCACGCGCCGGCAAGAAGCGGTGTTGCAGTGGCAGGCCATTTGTCCGTCGTAATCGTCGAACAGCGCGTAGTCGGTGGTGAGTTCCTCGTCGGCCGTGACATCCCGCATGGCGACCAGCACGATGTTGCCGGCAAAACCGACGTTGGGTTCGCAGGAGTGGTTGATGAACAGCATTACCGGCTCGTACTCGTCCGGCGACAGCGCCACCAGGTGTAGCCCGTCGATGATCTGAATCGCCGAGTTCGGTAGCGGATCGTGCAGGTCATTAAGTTGCCTCGTAGTCACGATGTGCCCGCCCTTAACGGCGACGATCTCACCGGCGTCGATTCGCTGGGTGGCGAACAGCCCGCGTCCCGCTATCCCGCTGCGGATGCCCTTGCGCGCTTTTGGGCTGATCCACGATGAAACCACGTTTCCCACGCTAGTGGCGGTAGGACGAAGGTACTTGCTTGGTGGTGACACCGGATTGCCCAAAGACACTCTAGGTAATCCATGCCATCCGCCACCCCAACCGCGTGGTGTTAGAACATTTACTCGTTACCGCCGAACCGCCGCATGGGACCTGGGGAGCGTCATGAGGATTCTGCTCAAAGTGTGGCTACCGATCATGGCTGTTCTGGCAGTTGTCGCACTGGGTTACCTGATCGTCAACTGGTCGGCGATGACAACGACGCACAGGCTCTCCTTTATCGGTCTGATCGTGATAGTGGCGCACATCCACGAGGAGGAACGGTTTCCCGGCGGCTTTGGGTACATGTTCAACGTCCTCATCAACAAGAGCGACCTGCCGGACCGCTACCCGATGAGCCCACTCATCGCCATGCTCGTCGATGTCAGTGCATTCTTCGTCTTGTTCGTTCCCGCTGTGTTCTTCCCCGAACTGATCTGGCTCGGCGCTGCTCCAATGTTCCTGTTAATCATGGAATTTCTGATGCACGGCAGCATTGGCGTCTTCATACAGTGGCGGCGGCGTGGACTGTCCATCTACAACCCTGGCCTGGCCACCGCATGCGTCATGGGAGCCGTCGGCATCTCCTACATCGTCGTCGTCTCCAACGAGTTGATGAGCGGACGCGACTGGCTATTCGCGGCCCTGTACTACGTCGCGGCAATGATCGTTTGTCTCGGCATACCCGAGTACGGACTGCGATCCAGGACAACCCGGTGGGCCTTCGGCCGTGACCGCTATCTCGGCTATTACAAGCGCTACACCACGAT
>DASQRI010000353.1:0-3238 GCA_035642975.1 Mycobacterium sp. | reverse complement strand
TGGAAGAACTCGTGATAGCCGAACGTGCTCGGCCACGGGTCGGGCCAGCGCAGCGCATACAGAACTCCGCCGATGCTGTACAACGCGCCGCCGACGGCCAGCAGCACCATCGCGGCCACCCCGGCCATGTGCAGGATCGCCGCGACGTAGAACGCGGCCACCCAGCCGAGTAGCAGGTAGAGCGGCACTCCGATCCAGCGCGGCGCGCTCGGCCAGCACATCTTGAGCAGCACACCGGCGATCGCACCGCCCCACACGATGGACAGCACCAGCATCCCCGCGTCGTGTGGCATCGCCAACAGCGCGAACGGCGTGTAGGTGCCGGCGATCAACACGAAGATCATCGAGTGGTCGAGCCGCTTCATCCAGATGCGGGCCTTTGCCGATTTCCAGGTGACCCGGTGGTAGACGGCGCTCACGGCGAACATCCCCACCACCGCGCCGGTGTAGGCGAAGGTGGCCAGACCAGCCTTGAGCCCTGCCAGCGGCCAGGACACCGCGATCAGCGAGGCGCCGGCGGCCACAGCGACGATCGCCGACACCAAATGGATCCAGCCGCGTGCTCTCGGCTTGGTCAGCGCCACCGCAGCCGACTGCGCACCCTCTTTCACGTGCTCGGCGATCTCTCCGACAGTGCTGGCCGCGCCGGCAGCGCCGTGCTTGGCCACGTCAGTCTCGTGACTCAATACGCCTCCATGACTTGCGGCAGGATTGCCGATCAGCAGTTGCGCCCACAGTAATCTTGATCCCTGTGGAGATCATCCCGCCGCGCTTAAAGGAACCGTTGTATCGCCTCTACGAGTTGCGGCTGCGGCAAGGTCTGGCGGCGTCCAAATCCGCGCTGCCGCGCCATATCGCGGTGCTGTGCGACGGCAACCGGCGCTGGGCCCGCGACGCCGGCTATGACGACGTCAGCTACGGCTATCGGATGGGCGCAGCCAAGATCGCCGAGATGCTGCGCTGGTGCCAGGAAGCCGGCATCGAAATGGCCACCGTCTATTTGCTTTCCACCGAAAATCTGCGACGTGACCCGGCCGAGCTGGCCGCGCTCATCGAGATCATCACGGATGTTGTCGAGGAGATCTGCGCGCCGACCAACCGCTGGAGTGTGCGCACGGTCGGGGATCTGGAGTTGATCGGGGAGGAGCCCGCCCGACGACTGCGCGACGCGGTGCAGGGCACCACCGCCACCGGGAACGGTGGCTTTCACGTCAACGTCGCGGTCGGCTACGGCGGCCGCCAGGAGATCGCCGACGCCGTCCGCGGACTGCTGAGCAAGCAAGTCGCCAACGGCGTCAGCGGTGAGGAACTGATCGACGCGGTCACCGTCGACGCGATCTCGGAGAACCTGTACACCTCGGGGCAGCCCGACCCCGATCTGGTCATCCGAACGTCAGGCGAGCAGCGGCTGTCCGGTTTCCTGCTCTGGCAAAGCGCCTACTCGGAGATGTGGTTCACCGAGGCGCACTGGCCCGCGTTCCGCCGGGTCGACTTCCTGCGCGCGTTGCGCGATTACAGCTTGCGGCATCGCCGTTACGGCGCCTAGCGCGTCGCCGCCGACAAGCTAGCGGCGATCGCAAGCGCGGCGCAGCCGGGTGCAGCGGGTCGCCGCCGACGAGCTAGCCCGTGCCACACTGAAAGCATGGCTGCGCTTTCGGCGTTGGTGTTTTCGCTGAGCTGGTGGCTGGGGCTGTATCTGCTGGCCCGCGATCCGCGCAAGCCCGTGCTCCTGTTCTCCGCGGTTGGGCTGTGCACCTTTGCGACGGTGGTGGCTTTGGATGCGGTGCGACTTGTCACGCATTCCGCGCTGCTCGGTCACGTCGAGATCTACCTGGTCGCCGTCCCCGGCGTGGCCTGGTTTGCGGTGCTGCTCGAGATCGCCAGGGCCGACGACAACGGGCGGACACGCGCCGGAGAGCTGCTGCTGGTAGGCGGCGCCGGTGCGCTGACGCTGGTCGGCGCGGCGCTGGCCGGCAGCGTCGAAGGGCCGCTGCGGCTCGGCCACGTGGTGATGTGCGTGGTGATCTCGACGTCCACCCTGGGCGCGATGATCGTCGCGGTGCGGCGGCGGGTGCAGAAGATCCCGCTGGTCGGGCTGGTCATCACCGCCACGTTGTTCTTCGCGCTGGCCAACGCCATCCTGATCATTCCGCTGGGCATCGTGCCCAGCTGGCTGGCGTTGGCGTCGACGAGCTGCGACGTGTTGAGCCTCGGTGTGGCGGTGGCGCTGTGGGATGCGTTCGACGAGGGTCAGGCCTTGCGGGCTGACATGCTGCGCTCGTTCACCGGCACCGGGATGGTGGTGGCACTGCTCGGCGGCCAGATGCTGATCGGCATCGCGTTGACCCGCCAGCAGCCGACCGCGCAGACAGCGCTGATCATGCTGCTGTTCACCAGCCTCGCGATCGCGGCGTCGGTGCAGGTGCTGGCCGACCCGCTGGCCGGGCTGCTGGACCGGATGGTGTTCTCGCGGGCGCCGCTGCTGCGTGCTCACCGGGCCACGTTGCGACGCACCGAATCTGCGCTGCCGCTGCGGTCGGCCGACCCGCTCGACGGCTTCGACGACGACACGTTCGCCCGGCTGACCCGCCGCGCGCTGGGCCATTACGGCGACCTGTCCAAGCTGGTCGCCAACCCATTGACCGCACTGCCGGCCATCGACGAGCGACTGGCCGCCCGCGGGGCCCCCGACCAGCCGCTGGAGCGAGCCATCGAGCTCAAGGCTCTGCTGGCGGACCGGATCGCACGGCTTAAACCGCGCGACGGCGCCGATTTCGGCACCACCGAGCAGTGGCGCTACTACAACTCGCTGTATTTCCCGTATGTGGTGGGCGTGCGGGCCTACGCCCAGAACGCGACCGCTTCGGGTCTCGACCCGACGGCCCGGCAAGCGTGGCAATGGTTCGTCACCGAGGTGCCGCAGCGGTCGCTGCACAACTGGCAGAACGCCGCGGCCCGGCTCATCGCCGCCGATTTGCGCGGACGGGTGGCCGTCTCCAGCTAGCGTCCTGAGTCATTAATTCATCGACACTTTGCCAGGCGAGCGAGTGGGCACCAATTCGGTGTTCCGCGCGGCGAGATCGACGTCAGCGTGCACTTCACTTGCACTTCTTCGCGCCAGCGTCGATTTCGTCGAAAACTCATCGCTGCACAGAAGATGCTCTGGAATTAATGACTCAGGACACTAGCCGGCTGCGGCCAGTGTTTGCGCGGTGGTGATCGCCTGCGCCACCCCAGC
>DASQRI010000352.1:0-2540 GCA_035642975.1 Mycobacterium sp. | reverse complement strand
CGACTGCTGCTGGTGGCTGGCCGCCTCGGGGTTGGTCCGGCCCATAACGATAAGGATCTTGCAGCGCGGATCCGCCGCTCCCGAGGTCCACCACTTCCGGCCGTTGATGACGTAGTCGGCCCCGTCGCGCACGATCGAGGTTTCGATGTTGCGGGCGTCGCTGCTGGCGACGGCGGGTTCGGTCATCGAGAAGCCGCTGCGGATATCGCCGTTCAGCAACGGCTGGAGCCACTGCTTGCTCTGCTCTTCGGTGGCGAACAGGTGCAGGGTCTCCATGTTGCCGGTGTCGGGTGCGGCGCAGTTGATCGCCTCGGGCGCGATCTCCAGGCTCCACCCGGTCAGCTCGGCCAACGGCGCGTACTCCAGGTTGGTCAGCCCGGATTCCGACGGCAGGAACAGGTTCCACAGGCCGGCCGCCTTCGCCTTGGTCTTCAATTCCTCGATGATCGGCGGAACGGTGTGATCGTGCGGGCCGACCTCCTCGCGGTGTTTGTCGTACTCCGCTTCGGCGGGGAAGACGTAATCGGTGATGAACTCGCTCAGCCGCTTGTGGTAGTCGCTTGCTTTGGCTGACATTGCGAAGTCCATGACCGTCACGATAAGCCACCCGGGACGAGCCCACACCGGGGGCGCAGGATGAAGGCCATGATCGACACCAGTCCCCCGTTGCCCCCTTTCACGTTGGAGACCGCAATCCAGAAGGTCCAGGCCGCCGAGGATGCCTGGAACACCAGAGATCCCGAACGCGTCAGCCGGGCCTACACCGTCGACTCGCAGTGGCGCAATCGCGGCGAGCACGTCGTGGGCCGCGACGAGATCGTGGCTTTCCTGACCCGCAAATGGCAGCGCGAACTCGACTACGCGCTGCGAAAGAGCCTGTGGAGTTTCCATGACAACCGCATCGCCGTCCGCTTCCAATACGAGTGCCACGACGCGTCCGGTCAGTGGTGGCGCAGCTACGGCAACGAGTTGTGGGAGTTCAGCGACGCCGGTCTGATGGCCCGCCGAGAGGCCAGCATCAACGACGTTGCGATCGACGAGTCGCAGCGCCGCTTATTCGGCCCGCGCCCGCAGAAGGAGCACGGCCAAGACTTCCCGCTCTGGTAGCGGGCCCGAAACCGAGCCGGGCCATCGGGACGCCCGGTGACGATGCGCGCCGTGGAGCGGCGGGATGAGGAGCCGGGCCATCGAGATAGGGTTGGTGCCGTTCTACCGGGGCAGGGAGCACAGGGGAAGTAGATGCGCACGCCATGACAGATACGCAGACGACGGTGGGAGTGGTCGCCGAGTCGGGAGCCGACGAGCGACGGGTCGCACTGGTACCCAAAGCGGTCGGACCGCTGGTGAACAGCGGAGTCGCGGTCGTCGTGGAGTCGGGTGCCGGCGAGCGGGCGCTGCTCCCCGACGAGCTCTACACCGAGGCCGGAGCGACCATCGGTGATGCCTGGGCGGCCGACGTCGTCGTCAAGGTGGCGCCGCCGACCGCGGACGAGGTCAGCCGGTTGCACAGCGGGCAGACGCTGATCGGCTTTCTCGCGCCCCGCAACGCCGACAACGCGATCGGGGCGCTCAAACAGGCCGGCGTGCAGGCGTTCGCTTTGGAGGCCATCCCGCGGATCTCCCGGGCGCAGGCGATGGATGCGTTGTCGTCGCAGGCCAACGTGGCCGGATATAAGGCCGTGCTGCTGGCGGCCTCAGAGTCGACCCGGTTCTTCCCGATGCTGACCACCGCGGCGGGCACGGTGAAGCCGGCCACCGTGCTGGTGCTCGGAGTCGGCGTGGCCGGGCTGCAGGCGCTGGCGACGGCCAAACGACTGGGTGCCCGCACCACCGGCTACGACGTGCGCCCCGAGGTCGCCGACCAGGTGCGCTCGGTGGGCGCGCAGTGGTTGTCGCTCGGCGACAAAGATGTAGCCGCGGCCGGTGAGGGTGGCTACGCCCGCGAGCTCACCGACGACGAACGCGCCCAGCAGCAGAAGGCGTTGGAAGACGCGATCAGCGGCTTCGACGTGGTGATCACCACCGCCTTGGTGCCGGGCAAGCCCGCACCGCGACTGGTGACTGCCGCTGCGGTGGAAGCGATGAAACCGGGCAGCGTGGTAATCGACCTGGCTGGCGAAACCGGCGGCAACTGCGAGCTCACCGAGCCGGGGCAAACGGTCGTCAAACACGACGTCACGATCGCCTCGCCGTTGAACCTGCCCGCGACGATGCCCGAGCACGCCAGCGAGCTCTACAGCAAGAACATCACCGCGCTGCTGGACCTGCTGATCAAGGACGGCGCGCTGGCCCCGGACTTCGACGACGAAGTCATCGCGGAATCATGTGTCGCCCGCGGAGAGGAAGCCTAGATGCACGGGATGTATGACGAACTTCTGTCCAACCTGGCAATCCTGGTGCTGTCCGGATTCGTCGGGTTCGCGGTGATCTCCAAGGTGCCCAACACGCTGCACACGCCGCTGATGTCGGGCACCAACGCGATCCACGGGATCGTGCTGCTCGGCGGGCTGCTGCTGATGCACGAGGCGACTGGCATCCTC
>DASQRI010000351.1:0-5228 GCA_035642975.1 Mycobacterium sp. | reverse complement strand
CCAAGGCGATGGACCTGATCCTGACCGGCCGAACCATTGACGCCGCCGAGGCCGAGCGCAGCGGCCTGGTGTCGCGGGTGGTGCCCGCCGACGACCTGCTGACCGAGGCCAAGGCCGTCGCCACCACCATCTCGCAGATGTCGCGGTCGGCGTCCCGGATGGCCAAGGAGGCCGTCAATCGGGCCTTCGAATCCACCCTGGCCGAAGGGCTGCTCTACGAACGTCGGCTGTTCCATTCGACTTTCGCCACCGACGACCAGTCCGAGGGGATGGCCGCGTTCATCGAAAAACGACCCGCGAACTTCACCCACCGCTAAAATTCTCCGATGAGCGAGCCGGCCGACCAGCCCAGCAGCGAGTCCAACGGCGCGGTGGCCACCGCAGCACCGACACCGTCCGCCCCGGTGGTCGGCCGGAAAGGGTGGTGGGTTCGGCACTACACCTTCACCGGCACCGCGGGCGGGATGGTGTTCATCTGGTTTTCGATGACGCCGTCGCTGCTGCCGCGCGGACCGTTGTTCCAGGGCTTGGTCAGCGGGCTGGCCGGCGCTTTCGGTTATGCCCTTGGGGTTTTCGCGGTGTGGCTGGTTCGTTTTATGTGGTCCCGGGATTCCAGCCCACCGGCGCCGCGGGCGGCATGGCTGGTGCTGATCGGCGTCGGCGCGGTGGGTATGCTCGCGATGGCGATCTGGTTCCACGTCTGGCAAGACCGCGTGCGGGACTTGATGGGGGTCAAGCACCTGGCGCGGCTCGACTACCCGTTGACGACCGCGCTGACATTCATCCTGCTGTTCGGCGTCGTCGAAACCGGCCAGCTGATTCGCCGACTGGTCCACTTTCTGGATCTGCGATTGGATCGCTTTGCGCCACCGCGGGTTTCAGCCGTCATCGTGGTGTTCTTGTTGCTGGCGCTGACGATCGCGCTGCTCAACGGCGTGGTGGTGAAGTTCGCGATGCGGACCATGAACAACACCTTCGCCACGGTCAACAACGAAATGGATCCCACCAGTGCCGCGCCGCGAACACCACTGCGTTCCGGTGGGCCCGGATCTTTGACGTCATGGGAAGCGCTGGGCCATCAGGGTCGCATCTTCGTCAAAGGCGGGCCGTCGGTCGCTCAGCTCACCTCGTTCAACGGCGCCCCGGCGACCGAACCGATCCGCGCCTACGCCGGATTGAATTCCGCCGACGGTATCACCGCGACCGCGGAGTTGGCCGCGCGCGAGCTCCAGCGCGCGGGCGGATTACGACGCGCCGTCATCGCGGTCGCAACCACCACGGGCACGGGGTGGATCAATGAGGCCGAAGCCGACGCACTGGAGTACATGTACAACGGCAACACCGCCGTCGTGAGCATGCAGTATTCGTTCCTGCCCAGCTGGCTGTCGTTCCTGGTGGACAAGGAGAACGCCCGCCAGGCGGGCCAGGCGTTGTTCGAGGCGGTCGACCGGCTGGTGCGCCGGCTGCCGGAAGCCCAGCGCCCCAAGCTCGTTGTGTTCGGCGAAAGTCTGGGCTCCTTCGGCGCCGAGGCGCCGTTCATGAGCCTCAACAACGTGTTGGCCCGCACCGACGGCGCGCTGTTTTCCGGGCCGACGTTCAAGAACACCATCTGGACCGGCCTGACCGCGACCCGTGACCGCGGCTCACCGGAATGGCTTCCGATTTACGATCGCGGCCAGTATGTGCGATTCGTGGCCCGGGCCGGAGATTTGGGTCGCCCTGGCCCGCAATGGAATACACCGCGGGTGGTGTATCTGCAGCACGCGTCGGATCCGATCGCCTGGTGGGACCCCGGCCTGCTATTCCGCAGACCGGATTGGTTGCGCGAAAAACGCGGCTACGACGTGCTTCCCGAGACGGAGTGGATACCGGTGGTGACGTTTTTGCAGGTATCGGCCGACATGGCGGTCGCGACCGGCGTACCGGCCGGCCACGGTCATGTCTACGTCGGCGACGTGGCCAACGGCTGGGCGGCGGTGCTGCAGCCGCCGGGGTGGACGCCGGAGAAAACCGACAGGCTGCGCCCGCTGCTGCACGCCAGCGACAGCTAACTCAAGATGAACGGCGGCTGTGAGTAGGCCTAGGGTTTCCTCCTAGTACCTATTCCATCGATCAGTCAAGTGGCAGTATCAGCGTATTCGAGACCCATTGAAGGAGTGATCGATGACCTGGACGATTCCATCGGGTGTCGGCGGCACCATCGGCAAAATCGCAGTGGCGGGCGTGCTTGTCGCGCTACCCGCGACCGCTGTCTGCGGCCCAGCCTACGCGGCGCCCGGCTTCGGCGGCACACCCAGTGTGCTCCCGGCACCACCGCCGGCAGATCCGCCCGCGCCACCGCCGCCGCCGGCCCCGGCAGAGCATTCGACCGGGGAGTACTACAACGTCAACGACGCAAACGATTGGAACAACTGGTACAACGCCGGCGCTGACGGCGGCGGCGGAGGCGGCGGAGGCGGCGGCTAAGCCGAACTAGCGCCCGGCCAGCACCCCTGCGGCCGCCAAGGCGTGATAGCCGCCGATGACATCCGTCGCGCGGTGTAGGCCGATGTCCTGCAGTGCCGCCGCGGCGAGGCTGGACGTGTAGCCCTCCGAGCACAGCACCACCCAATGCACGTCGTCGCTGACCGCTTCTGGCAGCCGGGCATCACTGGTGGGGTCGCATCGCCACTCAAGCACGTTGCGCTCGATGACGAGAGCCTTCAAGTCATCGGGTACCTCCCCCTCGCGTGTCCGCTGGGCCTGCGGCCGGATGTCGACGAGCAATGCACCGCGCCGCAGCGCGGCGGGCACGTCGTCAGCGGGCAGCCGGCGCAGCCGGGTGCGGGCCGCCTCCAATACCTGATCGATGCGGCTCATAGATTCTCCGGTTGGTCGGTTAGTTCGGTGCGCCTGCGCCGCAACGTGTTCTGCTTGGTGACCTCGTAGTACGACATCACCGTCAGCGGCGGCGAATACGCGTGCACGCTCAGCGAGGGCTCCCGCTTCTCGGAAAGCGATGCGACGGAAGCGCTTTGGCCGCTCGGTGCCCACACCACGTCGTGCACCCAGCCCAACGGGAACCCGGCCTGGTCACCGGCCGCGAGGCGCCGGTTGCGCAGTCGCTCGCCGTCCCAACGGAATTCGTCGAGCGCCCCGGACAACAGCGTCAGCGCCCCAAGCGATCCGCCGTGGTCGTGAAGCTCGGTACGATGCCCGGGCACCCAGCTGATCAGCCAGATATCGACTTCGTCGTCACCGTCCAGCCGCGCGAACCAACGGTCGTTGGTCGGCACACCACCCGGCGGGACGATGTGGTCGTAGCTGCCGCTGAGCACGTCGTCGGCGGTTCGGTCGGTGATGTGCAGCAGGTCGGCCAGCCGCAGCCGGGTCGGGCCGGAGACAGACCGCTGGTTCGACGGGCGGGACAGGACAGCGTCAGCGACAAGGTGTGCCGAAACCATGCAAGAAACTCCAGAACGGACGAGCGGACCAAGGGGCGGCGGCTGGCTGAGCCCAATTGCCCGGCTCCTACTCGGGCCGTTGCGGCCCGCATCGTCGCCGAGCTAGGGCCGACAACACTCCCAAAATCCGGTTCGCTGCGTCACGGCAGACAGTGTTGCATAGATTGACAGGGTGCGGAGGCACCCATGTCGGTCCCTGGTGTGGGGCACGGTTGTCGTCCTGGCGGCTGGGTTGCCGATAGCGGGCTGCTCGGCAGATCACGACGCGGCCAGTCCATCGGTCTCACCAGCCCTCGTCCCCCGCCCCTCGTCGGGCCTGCCGTCCGCGCGCCTGGGCGTCTCGCCTGGCGGGGTGACGACCAGCGTTGACGCGCCCCCACATTCGACCGAGGAAGAGTACTTCCAGGCCTGTCACGCTGCGAAGACGTGGATGCAGGACCGACGCGGTGATCCGCACGAATTGTTCGAGGCGTACCTGGCAGCCGTTCAGGCACCGCACGTCGCCGGTGCCGGGACCTGGAACGTCCCGTGGGCAGGGCTGAGCCCCGCGCGGCAGGCGGCGGTGATCGTGGCGGCGCGCGCCGCGACGGCCGACGAATGCGGCTGACCTCAGGGCTGGCCGGGATTGAATCACGCCGGGTGAAAATGCGGGCCGAGTGCGTTGGACGGCAGTGCGTCCAACGCCGACCGGCAGCTCTTGTACGACGACTTGCCGAATCGGCGCCTGGCCGGAAATTCATTTCTTCGAACAATCCCAGCACTTTTTCAGTTGTTTATCACCGTCGCCGCGTAAACAGGTTCCGCAATATTCTAACTTGCCCACAGAATACACTACGAAAATCCCCAGTATTTTGCGAGTTTTTCCGGTTTTTCCGGTGTATATTTTGCCCGAACCTGTTTCGACGTATGCAAGGCGTTGAGGGGGCCGATCGGTCGTATTGAAGTCGTTAAAAGGTTTTCGGACAGTTGCAGCCGGTGTCCGATAAATTTACCGTGATGCCATGCCTACCTTTAATGTGAACACCGTCAACTGGGATGAGCTCTACAACGGAGAGGCGTCTTACGCCCCCGGAAATCCCGGCTGGAATATCGGCGAATTGCAACCTGAACTCGCTGCCCTGGAGCGGCAGGGGCGTTTCCGCAGCCCGGTCCTCGACGCTGGCTGTGGCGTCGGCGTCACCGCCTTGGCACTCGCCGGAAAGGGTTATGAGGTCGTCGGCCTCGACCTTTCCGCCAGCGCCATCGAACAAGCCAAGCGCGCAGCGGCCGACCGTGGTTTAGGCGCCAAATTCGGTGTCGCCGACCTCGCGAAAACGACCGGCTACGAGAGCTACTTCTACACAGTCATCGATGGACTGGTCTTTCACTGCCTGCCCGAGGAGCTCCGCGACGGATATATCGAGTCGAGCGCACGGGCGCTGCGGCCCGGCGGGAGATTCTTTGCCCTGGTCTTTTCCACCGATGCGTTCCCACCAGACGTCGACTTCGGACCACGGCCATTCAACGAAACCCAATTGCGCGCGATCGTCGGCCGGTACCTTGTTGTCGACGAAGTACGGCCCGCGCGGGCGTGGGTCAATGCACCCAAGACGCTGCCGGCCGGTTTCGAATACCGCAATGTGACGATCGGGTCCGACGGGCGCGCGCAGCTGCCGTCGTTCCTTGTGAGCGCCCACCGCGGCTGATTTCGCGGACGGTTCGGCGGTCGCCGTCGGGTGCCCGCCGAACCGTCTTCGCGTATGCGGGGCGCGGTGAACAATGAGCCCATGGCCGACTCCGACGCTC
>DASQRI010000350.1:0-2973 GCA_035642975.1 Mycobacterium sp. | reverse complement strand
ACGGGCGGGCGGTCGGGATCGCGCGCGCTGATCCAGCCCGATACGGCCTGCATGGTCAGCGGGGTCTCCGCTCGATCGCGAAACGCCCCGTGTTGCCCGAAGTTTGAGATGCGCACCACGACCAGACGTGAATTGATGCGTTCTAGCACGTCGACTCCGAGGCCCGATTTATCCAGGGCTCCGGGAGCCGCCGCGTCGATCAGCACGTCGGCGTCGGCGATGAGCGCGCGAGCGGCCGCCGCGTCGCTTTCGCGGGTGATGTCGAGGGTGGTGCCGCGCTTTCCGGCATTGAGGTACTCGAACAGCCCGGCCCGATCCGGGTCGGGCTGTCCACCGGGAAAGGGTCCCCACTGCCTCAGTGGATCCCCTTCTGGCGCTTCAATTTTCGTGACATCGGCACCGAGATCGACGAGTAGTTTGCCACAGTACGGACCGGGGATCTCGTCCGCCATCTCAACCGCGCGAAGCCCGTCCAGGGCTCCGGTCATGTGCGCCACTTCTCAATCCCGGCGGCGCCGGGATCTTCGTCGTCGGCGGCGGTCATGTGCGCCGCTCCTCCTCATCGCTGCGCTCTGCATCGTCGCCGGCGCGTGTCATGCCGGCAGTCCCATGGCCTTCGGCTCCATGTACTGACGAATACCGATGATCCCGCCGCTCTCGCGGCCGAACCCGCTCTGGTTGAACCCGCCGAACGGGGCGCCGCCGGGACCGAAACCGTTGACCGCGATCTGCCCGGTGCGAACACGGCGGGCCACGCCGACCGCGCGGTCCACGTCGGTTCCCCACACCGCACCGGACAGCCCGTACTGCGAGTTGTTCGCGATCTGCACCGCGTCGTCGTCGTCGGTGTAGCGCAGCACCGACAGCACCGGTCCGAACACTTCTTCCTGGGCGATGGTCGCATCCGGAGTGACCTCGGTCAGGATCGTCGGCTCGAAGTAGAAGCCGCCATCCAGGGCCGCCGGCCGGCCACCGCCGGTCACCAGCTTGGCGCCGTCGTCCAGAGCCCGATCCACGTGTGCCTGAACGCGTTTGCACTGCGCGGCGCTGATCAGCGGGCCCATCTGCACGTCGGGATCGGTGGGATCACCGACCTTCACACCACGAGCCAGCGCGACCAGCCGATCGACGACCTCGTCGTGGATCGAGTCGGGAAGCAACAGCCGGCTGTGCAGAATGCAGGCCTGCCCCGCGTGGAACGAGCAGGACTCGAACAACATCCGCTGCAACAGCTCGTCGTTCAGCGTGACGTCGTCGAGCACGATGCTGGCCGACTTGCCTCCGCACTCGAGCAGCAGCCGTTTCATGGTCCCGCCGGCCGCGGCCATCACCTCGCGGCCGACCACCGAGCTCCCGGTGAAGCTGACCATGTCGATGCGCGGGTCGACGGTCAGCAGCTTGCTCGATTCGACGTCCGTCGGCGTGACGACGTTGACCACGCCCGGCGGAATATCGGTGTGCTCGTTGATGATTCGGGCCAGCGCCAGGCCGGCCAGCGGGGCCAGCGGCGACGGCTTGAGCACGACGGTGTTGCCCGCGGCCAGCGCGGCGCAGACTTTCATGACGTTGAGGGTGTGCGGGAAGTTCCACGGCGTCAGGATCGACACCACACCGAGCGGCTCATAGCGCAGCAGCGTGGTTCCCGCGGCGCCGTACGCCTCGATCTCCTCCTCGACGGGATGGGTAGCGAGTTCGGCGGCGTTGAGCGCCGCGAACGCGGGCCCCTCGACGTGGATCACGCGCTCGTTGGCCGTGCAGCCCCACTCCAGTTGGGCCAACGCGAAGAACTCGTCGGCATGCGCCAGCAGCGACTCGCCGATCTGGTTGAGGAACGCTGCCCGCTGCTCGGGTCCGGCCTCTGCCCATGGTCCCGAGTCGAAGGCGGCTCGAGCGGCCGCGATCGCGCTGTCGACCTGAGCGTGACTCGGGTCGGGGGCGGCGGCGATGACAGCCTCGGTGGCCGGATTGATGTCGTCGTAGCGGCCGTTCTCGGGTTCGACCCAGTGGCCGTCGATGTAGACCCCGTAGGTGTCGATCAATGAGCGTGGGTCAGCCATGTTGATTCCTTCGAACGGTCCGGCGGCTCAACGTTCGGTCTACACCTGTCGCATCGATGTCGTCAATGCTCGGCGTGGATATTCCGGTATTTACGCTCAACTGCAAGATCATTGACATCTGCGACGCTGGCGGGGTAGACACAGTGCACCGGACAGATCATGGATAAATGTACGACGCGTCGAGGGAGGCCAGGGTGCTCGTGAAAGCCGGCTCGCCGTACCCGCTGCACTCCCCCGATTTCTACGCAGGCGATCCGTACTCGGCTTACCGCGAGCTGCGCGCGACGACGCCGGTGTGCTGGAACGACGTCACCAACTTCTGGGCGCTGCTCAAGTACGACGACATCCGCTACGTGTCGAGCACCCCGGCGACGTTCACCTCGACCACGGGCATCACCATTCCGGACCCGGCGTTGCCGAGCCCGGTGCAACCGGGCAGCCTGATCTTCACCGATCCACCACGGCACCGGCAGATGCGCAAGCTGATCAACTCCGGCTTCACCCGGCGCCGCGTTTCAGTACTCGAGCCCAAGATCCGCAAGCTCGTCCGCGGCATCCTCGACGGTCTGGAGCCGGGCTCGGTGCACGAGTTCGCCGAGCAGATCGCCGCGCCACTGCCCACCCGGCTGATCGCCGAGTTGATCGGCGCGCCGCCGGACGACTGGGAACAGTTCCGGGCCTGGTCCGACGCGGCCACTGGGACCGCGGATCCGGAGATCGATCTCGACCCGTTGGTCGCTGCCGGCCAGCTATACGAGTACTTCCAGAAGCTGATCGGTGAACGACGAATCGAACCGCGTGACGATCTGCTGTCGGTACTGGCCGGCGCCGAAATCGACGGCGACCGTCTCACCGACGAAGATCTGCTCAACTTCGCGTTTCTGTTGCTGGTCGCGGGCAACGAGACCACCCGCAA
>DASQRI010000349.1:0-7906 GCA_035642975.1 Mycobacterium sp. | reverse complement strand
CTGTTCGGCAACGGGGAACGCACCGGCAACGTGTGCCTGGTGACGCTGGGGCTGAACCTGTTCTCCCGCGGCGTGGACCCGCAGATCGACTTCTCCAACATCGACGAGATCCGGCGCACGGTGGAGTACTGCAACCAACTGCCGGTGCACGAACGCCACCCGTACGGCGGCGATCTGGTCTACACGGCGTTTTCCGGCAGCCACCAGGACGCCATCAACAAAGGCCTGGACCAGATGAAGCTCGACGCCGACGCCGCCGATGCCGACGTCGACGACATGCTTTGGCAGGTGCCGTATCTGCCGATCGATCCGCGCGATGTCGGACGCACCTACGAGGCGGTGATCCGGGTCAATTCGCAGTCCGGCAAGGGCGGGGTGGCCTACATCATGAAGGCTGATCACGGCCTGGCGCTGCCGCGGCGGCTACAGATCGAGTTCTCCGGAGTGATCCAAAACATCACCGAAGGTGAAGGCGGCGAGGTCACCTCCAAGGAGATGTGGGATGCGTTCACCGAGGAGTACCTGGCACCGGTGCGGCCGCTGGAGCGGATCAAGCAGCGGGTGGACGCCTCCGAGGAAGACAGCGGTGTCACCAGGATCGTCGCGACGGTCAAGGTCGACGGCGTGGAGACCGAGATCAACGGTTCGGGCAACGGCCCGCTCGCGGCGTTCGTCGACGCGCTGGGGCATGTCGGCTTCGACGTGGCCGTGCTGGACTACTCCGAGCACGCGATGAGCGGCGGCGAGGACGCGCAAGCCGCGGCTTACGTCGAGGCGTCGGTGGGAGTGCCGATCGCGAGCGCGGCGCAGCCGGGCGAAGCGGGTCGGGGCGCAGACGGCCCGCGTCGGACGGTGTGGGGCGTCGGCATCGCGCCGTCGATCACCACGGCGTCGCTGCGCGCGGTGGTGTCGGCGGTGAACAGAGCCGCACGGAATTAATTAGCTGGCGGCAGGTTCCGATGTCGGGCTGGCTGAGGTTCTGCGGCAACGGGTTTGGGCTTGGCGCGACAGCAGCAAACCTTGGGCACGGCTGCACCCATGCTGCAGCAACGTCATGGCCGCGATCGGGCTCTCGACGCCCTCGGCGCTCAACTGCAAACCAAAATGTGAAAAGCTGATAGGAAACTAAATTTACCTAGGCGCTGCCCCATGTGATTGGCGTTTACATTCCGGTTGGTGACCGGCTGAAGTCAGGCCGTAATTTTGGCCAGCAGCATCCCGGCCAAGGTCTGGGCTTGCACGCAGCTGTCGGCGCCCACGGTCAGGTAGATCCAGCCCTTGAGCACGTCGACAGTCGCCGGCGGAGCCACAAAGCAGAACGCTTGGTCGCCCAGGCCTGGGACGTTTTGAACCTGGCCGGCGGTCTGCTTGTTGGTGGCGAATCCCTTGGCCTGCGAGTCGAGGCACTGCTCGTCGGTCGGCTTCCCGTCGACGCAGTAGAGGTTGTTCCAATACAGCTTGAAGCTGACGTCGTTGCCTGCCGTCGGCACGGAATTGCACTGCGCTTCGCTGGGGGACTGTGAGCCCTCGGGTTGAGCAAACGTCCTGCCCATCACTTGACTGATGTCGGTCCCGGTCAGCAGGCTGCAGAAATTCGCGGGGACGTGCACACCGGCGGCCTTCGGCGTTGAGCCAGGATTGCCGCCGCCGTTCGAACCGCCGCCGCACGCCGCCGTCAGAACCGCGGCGGCGGCCACTGCCGCCCACGCCCTCTTGCGGTGGGGCGTCGTCGTCTTCGGGTGCATCGCATACCTACTGATTCTGTTGTTTGTACTGCTGGTTGCGCCACGCGCTGACGGCGTTAGCGAAGTCTGTCGGGGCGTCGGACTGCACATAGTGTCCGGCGCCGGCGAGCACGACGGTGTGATGCCGAGACATGAGGGCTTCCCAGCGACGTCGTTCCTTAGCGCGGAACGCGACATCGGCATCACCCCAGATGATCAAGGTCGGCATGTCGGCTAACGCTTTCAGGCCGTGTTCGAGGTCGGCGAGGAATGCCCGGGCCGCAGTGATGTCTTTGGGGAAAACCGCGCTCGGATTTCGCCGTTGCGGCGTGGGCAGAGCCTGCCGATAGTGGCTCATCTCGTCCGCGGTAGGCCTCCGGCGACGATGTCCAGCGGGGATCATGGCGTTGACGAAAAGGTTGAAGTGCCGGATAAGCAGGCGCCCGACCGGACCGCCCATTAACCGGGAAAACAGCTCGAAATGCGGGTCTCCGTTCACCGGCCACGCCCAAGTGTTTCCCACGACCAGAGCCGAGAAACGTTGCGGCCGTTGCAGCACGGCCGTCAGTCCGATAGGCCCTCCCCAGTCTTGTGCTACCAGGGCGGCATCACGCAGGTCGAGGTGATCCACGAACTCGCCCACCACGCGTGCATGGTCGGCGGGATGGAATTGATAGCCAGGCGCTGCGCGCGAAAGCCCGAATCCCGGATAGTCGAGCGCGATACACCGGAACGATCCAGACAGCTGCGCAACTACGTCACGGTAGACGAAAGACCAGGTCGGATTGCCGTGCAGCATCAAAAGGACTGGCCCACGGCCCTCGTCGATGTAGTGCACAACATTGCCGCTGAGTTCGAGGAAGCGGCTTTGGAAGGGAAACAATTTGTCGTCAACCCATGCCGGCCGCACAGCCATCCCCGACGATTCCCGCGACACGGCTTATCACTCTAGAGAACGGCTCGGCGGCGAGCGGCGAGCCGGCAATCAGAAAAGCGCGAATTGCTCGCCGGCGTGCGCCGCGTCGATGAAGTCCTCGACGCCGGTGCCGCCTGCCACGGCGCTGACGCAATCCATGAACTTCGCGTCGGAAACTACCGGCACACCCAGCTCGCGAGCCTGGTGGCCCTTGCCATGCGCGGGACGGTGTTCGTTGCAAATCACCAGTGAGGTTCCCCGGTCCACGGCATCGGCGTAAGCCAACCCGGCGTGCAGAATTCGCTCGACCAACTCCTCGTGAGTTCGCTCGACCTCCGCGGCCAACGCGACCCGCATGCCCTGCATCAGCGGCCCGCCGCGGACGTAGGGACCCGGGTTGAGAAACGGGCACGGCATCCGGGACGCCAGCACCTTCAACGGCCGAAGCTCGTCGTGGGTGACCCTGCCGCTGGGCCAACGCCGACGGGTCACCGGCCGAACCGGCAGCCAGACGTCGCGCTCGCGAGCCCGCTGCAGAGAGGCCGCCAGCACGTCGGTCAGCACCACGGCGTCGTCGAAAGCATCGTGTGCCCGTCGCTGGGTCACGCCCCAGTGCGCGGCCAGCGTCTCCAACCGCAGGTTGTCGGTGCCCAGTTCCAGCCGACGGGCCAGCTCGACCGTGCACATGACGCTGTCGATCGGCAGCTCGACGTCGGCCAGCTCGGCCTCCGCGGTCAAAAAGCCGTAGTCGAACGCGACGTTGTGCGCGACCAGCGTGCGTCCGCGCACAAGCTCGACGACGTCGCCGACGATCTCGCTGAACTGCGGCTGGTCCTCGAGCATCTCGGCGGTCAGCCCATGAACGTGGGTAGGACCGGGATCCACGCCCGGATTGAGCAGGCTGACCACGGACTGCTGAACACGACCTTCGGCGTCTAGGGCGAGGACTGCAAGGCTGATCACGCGGGCGCTGCCGGGCTTGAAGCCGGAGGTCTCGACATCGATGACGGCCCAGCCCGCGCCCGGCTCGGTGACCGGACGACCCCAGGGCAACGCGCTCAAGCCAGCCGCCGGAATGTCCCGCATAAGTGGAGGATGGCACGCCGAGCCGACATCGCCGGGTCGCTGCGCGCCGTGTCGCCGACCTACTTCATGAGGCCGACCCGCTGCGCTCGGAAAAGCGCCGAGCTTACGATCGCCCTCCACCAACGAGGCCGACCCGCTGCGCTCGGAAAAGCGCCGAGCTTGCGATCGCCCTTAAACTTCCCGGGTGATCAACGCCCGGGGACGTCTCGCCCTTGCCGCGGGAAGCGGCGCGCGATGGGCGTCCCAGGTGACCGGCCGGGGGGCCGGTGCGATGATCGGCGGCCTGGTGGCGATGACGCTGGACCGATCGATTCTGCGTCAGCTCGGTATCGGCCGTCGCTCCGTGATCGTCACCGGCACCAACGGCAAGTCGACAACCACCCGGATGACCGCCTCCGCGTTGCGCACCATCGGAGCCGTCGCCACCAACGCCGAGGGCGCCAACATGGACGCCGGCCTGGTGGCCGCGCTGGCCGCTGACCGGGACGCCGCGCTGGCGGTGCTCGAGGTCGACGAAATGCACGTCCCGCACGTTGCGAACGCGGTTGAGCCAGCCGTCGTCATCCTGCTCAATCTGTCCCGCGACCAGCTGGACCGGGTCGGCGAGATCAACGTGATCGAACGTCGGCTGCGGGCCGGGCTGGCCGCGCACCCGCACGTGGTCGTGGTCGCCAACTGCGATGACGTGTTGATGACCTCGGCCGCCTACGACCACACCAACGTGGTCTGGGTGGCGGCCGGCGGCAGCTGGGCCGCCGACTCGGTCAGCTGCCCGCGCAGCGGCGAGGTGATCGTCCGCGACCACGGTCACTGGTATTCCACCGGCGCTGACTTCAAGCGGCCCAGCCCGCAATGGTGGTTCGACGACGAAATGCTTTACGGCCCAGACGGTCTGGCGCTGCCGATGCGACTGGCACTGCCCGGCACGGTAAACCGGGGCAACGCGGCCCAAGCCGTGGCCGCCGCCGTCGCACTCGGCGTCGACCCGGCGGCCGCGGTCGCCGCCGTCTCCGGTGTGGACGAGGTCGCCGGCCGGTACCGCACCGTCCGCGTCGGCGCGCACACCGTGCGGATGCTGTTGGCCAAGAACCCGGCCGGGTGGCAGGAAGCCCTGTCGATGGTGGACAAGAATGCGGCCGGCGTAGTGATCTCGGTCAACGGGCGGGTTCCCGACGGCGAAGATCTGTCCTGGCTCTGGGATGTGCGCTTCGAACACTTCGAACGGACGGCGGTGGTGGCGGCCGGCGAACGCGGGACCGACTTGGCCGTGCGGCTGGGATACGCCGGCGTGGAACACACCCTGGTGCACGACACGCTGGCAGCCATCGCGTCGTGTCCGCCGGGCCCGGTCGAGGTGGTGGCCAATTACACCGCGTTTCTGCAGTTGCAGCGTAGGTTGGCCCGCCATGGCTGATTCGACGGTGCGGATCGGGCTGGTGCTGCCCGACGTGATGGGCACGTATGGCGACGGCGGAAATGCGGCGGTCTTGTGGCAACGGCTACGGCTGCGGGGTATCGCCGCGGAGATCGTCGAGATCACGCTGGCCGACGCGGTGCCCGACAGCCTCGATCTGTATACCTTGGGCGGGGCCGAGGACTATGCGCAGCGGCTGGCCACCAAGCATCTGATCCAGCACCCCGGATTGCAGCGAGCGGCGGGCCGCGGCGCGCCGGTGCTGGCGATCTGCGCGGCCATCCAGGTGCTCGGCCACTGGTACGAAACCTCGGCGGGAGAACGGGTCGACGGTGTGGGACTGCTCGACCTGACCACCGCACCGCAGCCGGCGCGCACCATCGGGGAGCTCGTCAACACGCCGCTGCTGACCGGGCTGACCGCGCCGCTGACCGGTTTCGAAAACCACCGCGGCGGAACGGTGCTCGGCGCTGCCGCGTCGCCACTGGGCGCCGTGCAGAGAGGCGCGGGCAACCGTGCCGGCGACGGGATCGACGGCGCGGTACAGGGCAGCGTGTTCGCCACGTACATGCACGGGCCCTGCCTGGCCCGCAACCCCGAGCTCGCCGATCTGCTGCTGAGCAAGGTCGTGGGTGAGCTGACGCCACTGGAGCTGCCCGAGGTCGAGCTGCTGCGCCGCGAGCGGCTTCGGGCCTAGCGGATCCCTGTCACATCGGCCTCTTGCGTCACGCCGCCAGGGGGATAGTCCCTCCTTCAGTTTGACGGCACATGCGATATCACTGCTCGATTTGCTGGGCAGTGATATCGCCGGTGGTGCCATTTCGCAGCATCACCCATTGGGTCGGACTCGGTACCGGAGTTACCGGTGTGACTCAAACGCCGAATCAGGCCATCACGCGGCGGCCTGTTAGCGCGCGGCCCAAGGTCAACTCGTCGGCGAATTCCAGGTCGCCGCCCATCGGCAGCCCCGACGCGATCCGCGTCACGGTCAGACCGGGGATGTCGCGCAGCATCCGCACCAGATAGGTGGCGGTCGCTTCGCCTTCGGTGTTGGGGTCGGTGGCGATGATCACCTCGGTGATGTCGACGCCGTCGACCTGCTCACCGATCCGGTTCAGCAGCTCGCGAATCCGCAGCTGCTCGGGACCGACGCCGGACAGCGGATCCAGTGCCCCGCCCAGAACGTGGTAACGCCCGCGGAATTCGCGGGTGCGCTCGACGGCCTGGATGTCCTTGGGCTCCTCGACGACGCAGACCTGCGAGCCGTCGCGGCGGGGGTCCGCGCAGATGCGGCAGCGCTCGTCGTCGGAAACGTTGCCGCACACCGCGCAGAACCGCACGCCGTCGCGCACCCTGGCCAGTACCGCGGTGAGCCGGTCGATGTCAGGCGGTTCGACCGACAACAAGTGAAAGGCGATGCGCTGCGCGCTCTTCGGCCCGATACCCGGCAGCTTGCCGAGCTCGTCGATCAGATCCTGGACCGGTCCCTCAAACACCCAGCGCGCCGCCCATGCCAGCGGCCAGCGGACCCAGCTGCTCCTGCGCCATCGCGGCGACCTGTTTAGTGGCGTCCGCGAGCGCCCCGACGATCAAGTCCTGCAGCGTCTCGACGTCGTCAGGGTCGACCACTTTGGGGTCGATCTTCACCGCGACGACCTCGCCGCTGCCCTTGACGGTGACCTCCACCAAACCGCCACCGGCCTTTGCGTGTACTTCGGCGTTGAGGAGCCGCTGCTGGGCCTCCATCAGCTGCTGCTGCATCTGCTGCGCCTGGGCGAGCAATGCCGACATGTCCGGCTGGCCTCCGGGTTGCATGACAGTCCCCTTGCATCTTGGTCTCGAGTTGGTTTCGCCTGCGCCCTACGGGCGGTTCGAAGTTCCAAGCGTAGACGGCGCCGGGCTAACGTGGCGCCGTGCGCATACCAGATTGCCTGCGTGTCGGGGCCGTGCCGGCGTTAGCGGCCATCGCCATCCTCATTGTCGTGACTGCCGCACCCACCCCGAACGCCGCTGCCGCCCCGGGCAACATCGCCGGGATGATCGTGTTCCTCGACCCCGGTCACAACGGCGCCAACGACGCATCCATCAGCCGTCAGGTACCCACCGGCCGCGGCGGCACCAAGGACTGCCAGACCAGCGGGACCTCGACCAACGACGGCTACCAGGAGCACACCTTCAACTGGGACACCGTGCTGCGGATCCGCGCCGAGCTCAACGCGCTGGGCGCACGAACGGCCATGTCGAGGGGCGACGACAGCACGGTGGGCCCTTGCGTCGACCAGCGCGCCGCGATGGCCAACGCGCTGCACCCGAACGCGGTTGTCAGCATCCACGCCGACGGCGGTCCCGCGACCGGGCGGGGATTTCACGTCAACTATTCGGCGCCGCCGCTCAACCAGGTACAGGCCGGCCCATCGGTGCAACTCGCCCGGGTCATGCGCGACCAGATGCAGGCCTCGGGTATCCCGCCGGCCAACTACATCGGCCAGGACGGCCTCTACGGGCGTGCGGACCTGGCCGGGCTGAACCTGGCGCAGTATCCGTCCGTCCTGGTCGAGTGCGGCAACATGAAAAATCCGGTCGATTCGGCCCTGATGGAGAGCCCCGAGGGCAGGCAGAAGTACGCCGACGCGGTGGTCCGGGGCATCACCGGCTTCCTGGGCGGCCAAGCCTCGGCCCGCTGAGCCGGCAGGCAGGCTAGACATCCCAGGTTCGTAGTTGTCAAGCGGCCTGAGTGTCGGGGTGGATTTGACGGTGCGCCCAGGC
>DASQRI010000348.1:0-3371 GCA_035642975.1 Mycobacterium sp. | reverse complement strand
CAACGCCGGCATCCTGCGCGACGGCACCTTCCACAAGATGTCGTTCGAGAACTGGGACGCCGTGCTCAAGGTGCATCTCTACGGCGGCTACAACGTCATCCGCGCCGCCTGGCCGCATTTCCGCGAGCAGAGCTTCGGGCGCGTGGTGGTCGCGACCTCTACCAGCGGGCTGTTCGGCAACTTCGGTCAGGCCAACTACGGCGCGGCCAAGCTGGGCCTGGTCGGCTTGATCAATACGCTGGCCCAAGAAGGCGCCAAGTACAACATCAAGGCCAATGCGGTGGCCCCGATCGCGGCCACCCGGATGACCGAGGACATCCTGCCGCCAGAGGTGTTGAAGAACCTGACGCCGGATTTCGTGGCGCCGGTGGTGGCCTACCTGTGCACCGAAGAGGTGCCCGACACCGACTCGATCTTCATCGTCGGCGGTGGCAAGGTGCAGCGCACCGCGCTGTTCCAGAACGAGGGCGTCACCTTCAAGTCGCCGCCGTCGGTGGACGACATTGCCGCGCACTGGGCCGAGATCGACGACCTGTCCGCAGCCAAGCAGGCCAACTTCTCGATCCGGTGAAAGCCTGTGTAGTACAGGAGCTTTCAGGTCCGTCCGGGCTGGTTTACAAAGATGTCGACGACGTCGCCGGCAACAACGACACACTGGTCATCGGCGTGCGCGCTGCCGGGGTCTGCTTTCCCGATCTGCTGCTGAGCAAGGGCGAGTACCAACTCAAGCTGCCGCCGCCGTTCATACCCGGTATGGAAACCGCGGGTGTGGTGCAGTGGGCGCCCGAAGAGTCGGAATTCAAGGTCGGAGACCGGGTTTCGGCGTTCGGCGTGCTCGGCGGCTACGCCGAACAGGTGATCGCGCCGGTGACCAACGTGACCCGCAGTCCCGCGGAACTCGACGACGCCGAAGCGGTGTCGTTG
Source organism: Mycobacterium sp. (assembly GCA_035642975.1). Lineage (GTDB taxonomy): Bacteria > Actinomycetota > Actinomycetes > Mycobacteriales > Mycobacteriaceae > Mycobacterium. Next base: position 2,447 of record DASQRI010000348.1, on the reverse strand, counting down.
CTGGTGAACTACAACACCATGTACTTCGCACTGGCTCGGCGTGCCGCGATGCGCCAGGGCGACAGCGTGCTGGTGTTGGGTTCGGCCGGTGGTGTGGGCACCGCGGCGATCCAGGTGGCCAGGGCGATGGGCGCGAGCAAGGTCATCGCGGTGGTACATCGCACCAGCGCAACCGATTTCGTCGAGTCGCTGGGCGCCGACGTGGTGCTGCCACTGACCGACGGCTGGACGCAGGCGGTTCGCGACCACACCGAGGGCCGAGGCGTGGACATCGTGGTCGACCCGGTCGGCGGATCGGCCTTCGACGATGCAATCCGGGTGTTGGCCATCGACGGCAAGCTGTTGGTGATCGGTTTCGCGGCCGGCTCCATCCCGACGGTCAAGGTCAACCGGCTGCTGCTGCGCAACGCCGGGGTGCTCGGCGTGGCCTGGGGCGAATACCTGCATCAGGTTCCCGGCTCGGCTGCGCTGTTCTCTTTCGGTCTGAACCAGCTGGTGTCGGCCGGGTTGAAACCACCTCCGCCGCAACGCTATCCGCTCTCAGAAGGACGTGCTGCTCTGCAAGCCCTGGCCGACGGCGGGGTCTTCGGCAAGGTCGTGTTGGAGCCCTAGTTCCTAGCCCCGACGAGGTCGGCTCCAGCAAGGACGTCCACGCGGTGGGATCGTTCTCGAGTGCCGTGATGCCTTGCTCGGTGTCGGTGGCCAGTGTGCTGAGCACTGTGGACAGGCTGACGTCGGGGAACAGCCCGAACGGGGTGGGCACGTCGGCCGGTGAATCAGCGTCCACGGAGTAACCGAGAGTGCCGTCGCCGTGAAAGGCGTTCAGGTCGGACAGGAAGTTCAGCGGATAGCGCGGAAAGTCTGCGAAGCCGTCATCATCGCAAGGCGCCATCGCTTGTGAGCGGGACGCGTGTTTAGCCGAGCAGCGCGTCGCGCAGCCGCGTCACGTCGGCATCGGTGACGCCCGCGCTGCGCAGGTAGCCGTCCAGCGAGCCAAAGTTCTCGTCGATGGTTCGCCGTGCGGCGTCCAGGTATTCCTCGCGGACACCGAGGACCTCGTCGGACAGCCGCGCCTCGGTGAACGCCAACAACTCCGGCGTCACCTCGACGTCGGACCGCTGCCGGACCGCGTCCAGGATCCGCTCGCGCAGCTGCGGAACCGCCTGGTTGCTGCCCAGGAAATCCGCCATGATCGCGTCGCGTTCGACGCCCGCGGCCTCCAAGACCAACGCCACCATGAAGCCGGTGCGGTCCTTGCCGGCGAAACAGTGCGCGAGCACGGCGCGTCCGTCGACCAGCAAGCTGACCACCCGGTGCAGTGCCTGAGGGGCGCCGTTGTAGGTGGGAAACCTGCTGTACTCCTCGACCATGTAGCGGGTGGCCGCTTCGCTCACCGGCTCGTCGTCGTCTTTGTCTTCCAGCAGCCGCCTGAACGCGTGCTCATGCGGCGCGTCACCGTCCGGGTTGAGCTCGTCGGGCCCGAGATCCGGGATGGGCAGCAGATGAATCGTCACGCCGTCCGGCACCAAGCCCGCCCCGTGGCGCTCCACCTCGCGGCGCGAGCGCAAATCGGCGACATCCGTGACGCCCAAACGGCGTAACTCGTCGCGGCCGCCGTCGGCGAGATCGCTCAGTTCACCGGAGCGGAACAGCCGTCCCGGTCGCAGCACGCCTGTGCTATCGGCGACGTCGCGAAAGTTCCAGGCTCCCTGCAGATCTCGCACGTCGGTTGCCACCTTAGGTGACCGCCGCAGCGAAAGCGCTTTTCTCCCGGCCGATCTCGGCGCGCGCGATCGACCGCATATGCACCTCGTCGGGTCCGTCGAAGATGCGCATCGCACGCTGCCAGGCGTACATCCGGGCCAGTACCGTGTCCTCGCTGACACCGGCCGCCCCGTGCACTTGGATCGCGCGGTCGACCACATTGCCGGCCATCTGGGGCGCCACCGCCTTGATCTGAGAGACAAGCAGGTGCGCGGCCCGGTTGCCGTGCTGGTCGATCGTCCACGCCGCCTTCTCGCAGAGCAGCCTGGCCTGATCGATCTCGTTGCGTGACTGGGCAATTGCCTGCTGCACCAGACCCTGGTCGGCTAGCGGGCGGCCGAACGCGATCCGGGTGTTCGCCCGATGCACCATCAGCGCCAGCGCACGTTCCGCGCCGCCCAGCGCACGCATGCAGTGGTGGATGCGACCCGGCCCGAGTCGGGCCTGGGCGATCGCGAATCCGGAGCCCTCTTCACCGAGCAGGTTGGTGGCCGGCACCCGGACGTTGTCGTAGATAATTTCGCAGTGCCCGGGTTGGTCCTGGTAACCGAAGACCGATGTCGAGCGGACGACCGTCACGCCCGGGGTGTCGATCGGCACCAGGACCATCGACTGCTGCTGGTGGCTGGCCGCCTCTGGGTTGGTCCGGCCCATCACGATCAGGACCTTGCAGCGCGGATCCG
>DASQRI010000347.1:0-11355 GCA_035642975.1 Mycobacterium sp. | reverse complement strand
CGATGCCCACCGCGCGCCGGTTGGTGGCCGGAGTGGCGTCCAAGCCCCGCAGCGTCTGGGTTTTGAAGTCGATCACGTCCGGTTGGTCGATTTCGAAAACCGTGGTCCCGGCCGGCCACCACAGCCGATACGGCCGGGCATCCAGCCCCGACGCCAGGATCACCGCCTGCCGGATGCCGACCCGGCAGGCGTCGGTGAGGAAGTTGTCGAAGAATCGCGTGCGAACCGCGAAAAGGTCTGTCAGCAGGGCGAATCCGTTATTGTCACCGAGATCGCTGAGGGCCAGCTCACCGCTGGCCACCTTGCTGAAGAAGTCCATCCCCACGGCGCGTACCAACGGTTCGGCGAACGGGTCGTTGATCAACCCCGCCCTGCTCGCAAGTGCCCGCGCGGTCGCCACCAACGTCGCGGTGGTGCCGACGCCGGTGGTCGGATCCCAGGTGTCGTTGTCGGTTCGCGCCATCGTCACGCCGACCCTACGCCGCGCCGCGTTGACCGGGCCAAAGCCGCTCGCCAGCCCAACAACAGCAGCGCGGTCACCGATGACGCCACCACCACGAAGCTTGCCGCCACACCGGCAGAGGTGACCTTCCGCAGCAGCATCCCCACAGCGACCGTGCACAACCACACCACGACGCCGGTGGGGACCAGGGCCGTCGGGCGTCGCCACGCCTGAGACGCCAGCCACCCCACGCCGGTCCCGCTGAGGAAAGGCCACGCCGTCGTGGCGACGCCGGCGGCGTTGAGCCCCTCGTCGTGACTGCGCCGCCCGACCGCACAGAACAGCAGCACGCAGACGACATCGATGCCCAACCAGCCCACATTGCGACGCGGACGTTTCATGCGGTGAGGCTACCGGGTATGAGATTCGTCATAGATTGCTCGCCGCCGGCGGCAATTGACCCGTCGACCCACTTTTAGCGTATTCGGTGAACGCTTGTATTTTACGTGTGCACAAAAAATATGCTATTTGCGCTGTTCAACGGTTATGTTTGAGGCAACTTGTTTAACTCAGTGTACAACTGTGTACTCTCGGACGTATGGCAGAACGTGGTGCTCAACCTCCGGTCCCACGGGGTCGCCGGTTATTCCTGCGTGCCGTGCGGCATCTGTTCAGTCCGCTGCGTCCCGACGATTACCTCGAGATGATCAACCCGTTGTGGACGACGAAGGAGCTGCGCGGAAAGGTTGAGCGCGTCGAGCCACAGGGCTCGGAGGCGGCAAGCGTGCTGATAAGGCCCGGCTACGAATGGGTGGGGCATAAGCCGGGCCAGTATGTGCGGCTCGGCGTGGTCATCGATGGCCGCTACCACTGGCGGGCGTATTCGCTGACCTCTGATCCGGCGCCCGACGACGGACTGATCAGCGTCACGCCCAAGAAAGTGGACAGCGGCGTCGTCTCGCCCTACCTGGTGGAAAAGATTCAGCCCGGCGACGTGGTGCGGCTCGGCGAAGTGGAAGGAGTGTTCACCCTTCCCGAACCGTTGCCGTCCAAGATGCTGTTCATCAGCGCCGGCAGCGGGATCACGCCAATCATGAGCATGCTGCGCAGCCTGGATCGTCGCAACGAGCTCGACGACGTGGTGGTCATCCACTCCGTCAGCAAGCGCGACCAGGTCATGTTCGGGTCCGTCCTCGAAGACCTCGACGGGCGCCACGAGCACATGCGGCTGGATTTGCGACTGACCTCGGAGCGCGGCCGAATGTCGCCGAGCGACTTAGACGAGTTGTGCAACGACTGGCGCGAACGCGAGGCGTTCTGCTCCGGGCCCGGCGAACTGCTCGATGCGCTCATCGAGCACTGGGACGGCAACGGCGACCCTGATCGCCTGCACTTCGAACGATTTCAGCCGAAGATCAGCGGCGATGGGGCTGAGGGCGAGGGAGGCGAAGTGTCCTTCCTCGAAAGCGAGAAGACTGTCCAATGCGACGGCGGCACACCGATTTTGGAAGCCGGCGAGGAAGCAGGCCTCAACCTGGCGTACGGCTGCAGAATCGGCATCTGCCACACGTGTGTCGGGACGCTGAAGTCGGGCAAGCTGCGCGATCTGCGCTCCGGTGAGGTCACCGAGCCCACCGGCCAGGACGTCAGGATCTGTATCAACACCGCCGAAGGCGACGTCGAACTTGAACTCTGATCGAAAGGAACCCTAGTGACAACCGTGGAAAGCCCGCTTGCTCGACTGAGCGAACAAGACCTCGAAAAACTCGCGAAGGAACTCGACGCGATTCACGACGAGGTGTTCGCCGACCTCGGCGACCGAGACCGGCACTACATCAAGTCAGTGATTAAAGCAGAGCGCCAGATCTTGGTGCTCGGGCGCGTGCTGTTGTTGGCGTCACGGTCGAAAACTGCGTGGGTGTTGGGCACCGCGTGTCTGGGGATGGCCAAGATCTTGGAAAACATGGAGATCGGCCACAATGTGATGCACGGTCAGTGGGATTGGATGAATGACCCCGATATCCATTCATCGGTGTGGGACTGGGACACCGCCTCAACTGCGGAGGCGTGGAAGCACTCCCACAACTACATCCACCACACGTATACCAATATTTTGGGCAAGGATAAGGATCTCGGTTACGAGATCATGCGCATCGACCCCGCGCAGGAATGGCGCCCGGCCAATCTGGGGCAACCGTTCTACAACATGCTGCTCACCGCGCTGTTCGAGTGGGGTGTGGCAATACACGATTTGAACATTCAGGCCATCCTTGCCGGGAAGAAGCCGAAGTCGGAAGTGCTGAAAGACCTGAAAGGAATCGGTGGCAAGGCACGCAAGCAGATACAGAAGGACTACATCGGCTGGCCGGTGGTCAGTGCCGGCGCATTTGCACTTGCACAGCTGGCCTTGCGCGGCCGCATCGATCAGCCCGCAGAATCCCGTATCAGCCGGCGACTTCGCAAGATCTCAAGCAAAGGCCAGCTCGGGGCCACGGCAAGTTTTGCAGACCGGGTTCTGCCCGGGGTGGAAAGCACATTCTTGCGCACCCTTGCCGCCGATGCGCTGGCCAATTTCATCCGCAACGTGTGGTCCCATGCCATCATCTTTTGCGGCCACTTTCCGGATCAGACCTACACCTTCACCGAAGAAGAGGTTGAGGATGAGACGCGCGGCGGCTGGTACGTGCGTCAATTGGTCGGCGCCGCCAACATCGAGGGCAGCCCGTTGTTTCACCTGGCCAGCGGCAACCTGAGTTATCAGGTCGAGCATCACCTCTATCCCGACATGCCAAGCAGCCGATACTCGGAGATCGCGCCGAAGATCAAAGACATCTGCGAGCGCTACGAGTTGCCGTACAACACCGGGCGATTTTCAAAGCAATGGTTCTCGGTGCACCGCACCATCTTCCGGTTGGCGTTCCCCGGTGGGAAGCCGCGGCCGAAGCCCGGCCCCTATCGCGGCGAGGAACGGCGCACCGGCAATCAGGATTCGAGCGAGGCGAGCCGATTCCGCGGCCGACTGCCGGCCGAGCACCCAGATGCCGGCCCAGAACACGCGTCGACCGGCGTCGAGGTGCAGCCACCGCCCCGTTAGAAGAACTGCGGCGACCGGTTATCGGGATCCGCTGGCCCGTCCGCCTCGGATGTCTCGCGCCAGCATCGCCACGGGGCGAAGCGGCGTCATCGGGGTCGACGGCCAGCGTCGCGGTCCGGTCCATAGTGCCGGAGGCGCGTCGAGTTGCTTGGCGAGCAAAAGCGCCGTCGAATCGTAGTTGGCCCGCCATCCGCGAAAATGCGGCCACGCCTCTTCGTCCGAGCGATCGGTGGGGTAGTCGAGCTCGCGCAGCATCGCGGTTGCAAGCCGAAAATCGTTGTATGACAAAGAGATTGGCGTATCCGGATCGGATTCCTCGGGCACCGGCAGCCGCATCGTTCGGGCGATCTGTCCCAACGCGACGAAACCCATCCGAAGCGCCAATCGCGCCGCCAATTTGGGTTCGCGTGACGGGGCCAGGGCCAAATGCATGGCGGCGGCGTCCATCACCGCGATCAGCGAGACCAGCCAATGCGACAGCGGCCGCGGCGAGCGGAACCGGACCAGGGTCAGATAGGTGGTGTGGGATTCGGCCACCTCGGCGGCCCAGCGCTCCCAGGCGAAAAACAACGCCTCCAGAACCGTTGCAATGTCGCCGTCCTGGATTCCCCATCGGCTGCGGGCCAGAATCTCTGGACCCCACGCCGGAACGCCGGCACGCGAACCCAGCAACGTGACTTCGGTTTCGCGCTTGTTGAACGCGGAGTACAGCGTGGGCAGGTAACCGACCTGCAATCCGATCACGACCAGCCCGGTGAACGCCGCCAGGTATTCGAGCGTCGTGCTGTCGCCGGTGGACGGCGCGGCATACCCGAGGGTGAACATCGACGACCCCGCTTCGGAAAAGGACTGTCCTAGATGACCTTTCAGGCTGGGCAGCAGCAAGAGCGCAAAGCCGACAACGAGCAGGCCCAGCCACACAGCAAGCCGGATGAGCAGTGACAAGGGAGCTTGCCAAGCCAGGATCCGGTCTTTGCGCTCAAAGGTGCTGATCCGTTTTGCCACCGACAGAAAGGCTCTGTCGAGGAACCATTCGACGAAACGGGAGACCGGGGAGTTGACCGCCCGCGGGACAACCAGGGTGCCCGCAACGCTCATCAACGTGCTGAACACCATCATCAGCCCAACGGTGAAGCCGATCCACGCACCGACCATAAGAGCATTCAAACCCGCCGAATCGCGTCTCGGTGAGGGATGCGCACAATTCGCTGTGCCGCGCGCCGTTGGAAGCTATTCGCCTTCGTCGTCGAGCGGATCCTCGTCGTCTTCGAAGTCCTCGTCGTCTTCGAGGTCCTCGTCGTCTTCGAAGTCCTCGTGATCCAGCAGGCCCAGGTCGAGGGGATCGTCATCGTGGGGGTCGACCACATACTGCAGCCAGTAACCCGGGGCGAAGTGGATCTGGTCCGAGTGGTCCACGTCTTCTCCGACCTGGACTCGAAGGATTCCGTCCTCGACGCCGTAGCTCAATGCATTGGGGTATTGGACGCCGCCGTCGGCAGTGCGGATATGGATGTCATGAGGCACCGCACAACCCTTCCACGACAACCTGTCCCGCAACAGAATTGGGAGTGAAGCGCAGGCACGCCCGATAGCGGTCTTCACACAGGAGGTCGACCGGCGCCAGCCGCGCGGGCTAGTTCTGCCGTGGTCGAACGCAGTTGACCAGGAGAATCGAGCCGTTCCGGGAAACCCACTCGCGCGTGGGCTGTCCCGCGCGGGGTGTGCACCCGCAGGTCTAGCCCGTAGCGGTCGATACCGACACACACCGCGGTGTCGGCGTCGGGGAAGCCGCCGAACGCCCGGGCCATCGCCGCCAAGGCGTCGGCGTGATCGCCGTTGAGGTGCGCCACGGCCCGCGCCGCGGCTGGTGCGACCGGATCCGGGGCCGCGGCCTCGTACTCTTCGCCGGTCGCCGAGTCCATCCGACCGTAGCCGCCCACCCAACGCACCCGCTGGACTGCCAGTACCCAGAAGGTGAAGTCGCTGAAATCGAGAAAAACCCGGCCCGCCGGCACCGCGGACACGTATGCCGCCCGGACCGCATCTTGGTCGCGCACCGCGGGTTGGGACACCAGCCCGGCCAGCGTGATTCTGCTGCTGGCCAGCGGATCGGTGTCGCTGTCCGCAGCCACGATCGACAAGCTCGCCCGCGGGTCGCCGGCGAGGTTACGACCGTGCTCGGCCAGGTTCGATACGCACAGCACCGGTTTCTCGCCGATCAGTCCGTAGGTCACGAACGACGCCCACGGGTCACCATCGGCGGTCAAGCTGGCCAAAGTCGCGACGTTCGTGGCAGCCGCGATAGTGCGTGCCTGCTCAGCCGCAGAGGGACGGGCGGAGTCAGTCGCCACAACGCGAGGCTACCGCCGTACTGCGGAGCACCCGGTTACACCAACCCCCGTGACTGCCGGCTCGGCCGAGGCGTCGACCAACAGGTGTGAGTCGTTGGCGTGGGGATATTCGTCATCGAGGAGAGGCACGGGCCACTGCTGTTCTGCCCAGTCGGTGGGATCGGCTTCCATGGGTACTGCGTCGGGGTCGGTTAGGTGGCTGTGGTCATGGACAGTGGCGGCGACGCGGATCACGGCTGCTTTCCCTCCTTCACGCCTTGTCGGTAATTTTTCGATGAATTGGACTGACTAACGATGCGGGACGGGCGGCCCGCGCCCGAGGAGAATTTGCCTCGCTTAGGCATTGGCGCGTCCGCACCTGTACGCCGGTGCAGGAGGCGCGCCCACGGTGTGGCCTCGGGGCGGCGGGCCGGCCCGATCAACATTTCGACGACATCACCTGCCTTTCGTAGGTCGTAGTTCATATTCGATGCGGTGAGGCATTCGCGGAGGGCCGCGCTGGACTGCGCGCACGGGGCGGGCGGGTCCGAGCCAGTGAGAAGCCGCGGCACCCCAGGTCCGGCCAGCGCACCGGGGCCCAAGCAGGGCGCACCCGGTCGCTGGCGGCGCCGGCGGCCGACAGGGCGGGGCCCACGCTGCCGCCGCCAAGATGGCGTCGATCTCGGCGAAGAGCGCGGCAACCTCAGCCGGCTCGGACGCAGCCAGAGCCAGCTCGTCTGCAATGCCGCTGCTCGTTGGCGCCGCCACGGCGCAACAGCACGTCACCACTGGCACACCTCCTGTCGGCAACTAACCGGCCACTCAAGCGTTGACGGCCTCCTGCCGGTTGCTGGCCTGCCGCTGATCGCCACCGTTGATGGCAATCTTTCGGGGCTTGGCCTTCTCCGACACCGGGATACGCACCCGCAGCACCCCCGCGTCGTAGGACGCTTCGATGCGATCGACATCGAGATTGTTGCCGAGCACCAATTGCCGACTGAACACTCCGCGTGGCCTTTCGGTGGCCAGCATCTCGCGGCTCGCATCGATATCGGGTCGCTCGGCGCGCACCGTCACCACGTTGCGCTCGACGTCGAGGTCCAACGACTCCTGGTTGATCCCCGGCAGGTCGAACTCGACCACGAACTCCTCACCTTCGCGCCAGGCATCCATCGGCATCCCCGTCGGACGTGCCGCGGTACCCAGACGCTGCTGGGTAAAGCGGTCCAGATCACGGAACGGGTCGCTACGCATCAACATGCTCGCTACCTCCAACTCTCCAATCTCTGACTGTTTCAAGGGAGATGATCTATGTCAGTTGACACAGTTTTTATATAGCTCGGACTAGCGCCTCGGTCAAGAACCAATCGAGAAATTTTTTGTGACAGCGCCCAACTACGGGACACCACCGGCGACACCGACGTGGCGGCCACGTCAAGCAGCATGCGGCGCTGCGTCGTTCATCGCCGCGCAGGCGATCGGCATCAGCGGCGGATTTCACAGTGGCAGGATGAGTCCATGAGTACCGACAAAGCGCCGGCTTTCAACCCGCAGGATCCGCTGGGCCTGGACGCGTCGCTGTCCGACGACGAAATCGCGGTGCGTGACACGGTCCGCCAGTTCTGCGCCGAGCACGTCATCCCGCATATTGCGGAATGGTTCGAAATCGGCGACCTTCCGGTCCGCGAACTTGCCAAGCACTTCGGCCAGCTCGGCCTGCTCGGCATGCATCTGGAGGGCTACGGCTGCGGCGGGGCGTCGGCCGTGCACTACGGGCTGGCATGTACCGAGCTGGAGGCCGCAGACTCCGGCATCCGGTCGATGGTGTCGGTGCAGGGTTCGCTGGCGATGTTCGCGATCTGGCGGTTCGGCTCCGAAGAGCAGAAGCACCAGTGGCTGCCCGGCATGGCGGCCGGCGAATTGCTCGGCTGCTTCGGGCTGACCGAACCCGACGCCGGATCCGACCCGGCGTCGATGACCACCCGGGCACGACGCGATGGGTCCGATTGGATTCTCAACGGCCGCAAGATGTGGATCACCAACGGCTCGGTCGCCGACGTCGCGATCGTCTGGGCCGCCACTGACGACGGCATCCGCGGCTTCGTCGTCCCCGCACATGCGCCGGGATTCTCTGCCAACACCATCCACCACAAGCTCTCGCTACGAGCGTCGATTACCAGCGAGCTGGTGCTCGACGACGTGCGGCTACCTGATGACGCTGTGCTGCCCGAGGTGAAGGGGCTCAAAGGCCCGCTGTCCTGCCTGTCGGAGGCACGCTACGGCGTCATCTGGGGTTCGATGGGCGCTGCGCGCTCAGCGTGGCAGGCCGCGCTGGACTACGCAACCCAGCGCACCCAGTTCGACCGTCCGATCGCCGGATTCCAGTTGACTCAGGCCAAACTCGTCGATATGGCCGTCGAGCTGCACAAAGGCCTGCTGCTCGCGCTGCAGCTCGGCCGGCTCAAGGACAGTGTCGGCCTGCGTCCCGAACAGGTCAGCTTCGGCAAGCTCAACAACACCCGTGAAGCGATCGAGATTTGCCGGACGGCGCGCACCATTCTGGGTGGCAACGGGATATCGCTGGAGTACCCGGTGATACGGCACATGGTTAACCTGGAGTCGGTGCTCACCTATGAGGGCACCCCGGAGATGCACCAGCTGATCCTGGGCCAGGCGATCACCGGTCTGGACGCTTTTCGCTGACCGAGTACCCGTATCTCGCTGCGCGCTCAACGCTTGTGTTTGGGCCGGATGCGCGCCTCTGCTTGCGTGAGCTGCACGCTGTGCCCTTCGACGCATTGCACATTCGTGACCAGCGAGGCACCACAACCTTCGCCGTGCACCAGGTCAAGTCGTCTCGCATCGCCCTGCAAGAGCATGCCAAACTCGACCAAGCTGACCAGTAAGGGAAACAGCTCTCGGCCCCGTCCGGTGAGCACGTACTCGTAACGAGTCCGCTGACCCGGCGACTTGTAGGGTTGCTTCGCCAGCACCCCGGCATCCACCAGTTGTTTGAGACGCGTTGCGGCGATTTGCTCGGTGAAGCCCCCGCGTTGTGCAAAATCTTCGAAACGCGTTGTGCCCCAGAATGCCTCACGAAGCAGCACCAGGGCTGAACGTGTTCCGATGGTGTCCAGGGCACGTTCGATTGGACAGATTTCTCGGTACCCGGTTCTGTCACCTTCGGCCAGACGACCCGTCAGGGTCATCACTTCAGAGGCTGTGGCCATGACGTCATACTACGTGCTGACCCCACCTTTACATAGCCAGATACGCCAGCAGTTCGCCGATTCCGCGGCTTGTCGACCAGGCTCGGACCGTCCGGCGACTCGCGGGTTCGGACCACTGTTCTGTCGCCTGTCGCTCCGGCCAACAGTTTTGCGGCTCGCGTCGTCAGCGCCGGCTTCGGCCGGTACGGCACGCGGGCTCATGTCGCCGTCCTGGTTCAGTGCGTTGAAGGCGAATTTGTGCGAAATTGATCGCCGACGCAAATGTCGTCGAGCCAAAGCTCACTTGTCATTCTGCTGCTCTCGTAGACCGCTCGCTAGCTAGCTCTACTAATAGAGAGCAAGAGCGGTCACGGGTCTCAGATGCGCAGTATGAGCGCCGTAATCACAGTGGCAGGATGAGCCCATGAGCGCACGCCTGGAATACACGTCCGAGCATCATCAGTTCCGCGAGCTGGTCCGCGACTTCGTGCAACAGACAGTGGTTCCGGCCCACGAGCAGTGGGAAAAGGCCGGCCGGGTGGATCGCTCTTTGTTCACTGAGGCTGGAAAGCTTGGGCTGCTTGCGTTTTCGGTGCCTGAGGAGTTCGGCGGACCGGGCGTCGGCGACTTCCGCTACAACGCGATCGTCGTCGAAGAACTTCAGCGGGTCGGCGCCGCGGCCGAGGCCGTCGCCTTGTCGCTGCAGAACGACATCGTGCTGCCTTACCTCACCGACCTGACCACACCCGAACAACAACAACGCTGGCTGCCCGGCGTGGTGACCGGCGAGACGATCATCGGCATCGCGATGACCGAGCCGGGCGCCGGCAGCGACTTGGCCGGGCTCCGCACCACGGCCGTGCGTGACGGCGACCATTACGTCGTCAACGGCGCGAAAACATTCATCTCCAATGGGCAGACCGGCGACCTGTTCGTCATTGCGGCACGCACCGCGCCCGATCGGCACCGGGGGCTGTCACTGCTGGTCGTCGATCCGAGCACGCCCGGCTTCAGCCGTGGTCGCAACCTGGAGAAAATCGGGCTACACGCTCAGGACACCAGCGAGCTGAGCTTCACCGACATGCGGGTCCCGGTTGACAACCTGCTCGGAGAGGAAGGCCGAGGCTTCTATCAATTGATGAACAACCTTCCGCAGGAACGGCTTTCGCTGGCGGTCGGCGCGGTGGCCGCCGCCGAGGGGGTGTTGGCCGAGACCCTCGACTACGTCAAGCAGCGAAACGCTTTCGGCTCGCCCATCTCGGGCCTGCAGAACACTCAATTCGTGCTCGCCGAACTGGCCACCGAAATCGATATTGCGCGCACCTATCTCGACGACTGCATCGCCGAGCATCTGCAGGGTGAACTGACCGCGGCCCGTGCGGCGCGACTGAAATGGTGGACCACCGAACTGCAGGTGCGCACCGCGGATCGCTGCCTGCAGTTGCACGGCGGCTACGGCTACATGCGGGAGTACGCCGTGTCACGCGCCTTCGTCGACGCCCGCATCCAGACGATCTATGGCGGAACGACCGAGATCATGAAGACCATCATCGCCAAGGACCTCGGTATTTAGAGCCATCGCACGCCCTATTCGGTTAGCCACGGGACGGGGATGCCGGCGCGGCGTTCAAAGGCATTGGTGTCGAAGACGATGACATTCTCGGCGACCTGGCCGTCTCGTTGCCGGATCCGATCGATGCCGGTCATTTCGAAACGACCGAGCCGACCCGTCGCGTGCATGATCCACCGCACGAAGGTGTAGTCGCCGTCGCGGGCATGCTCGGCCACGTCGAGGCGGACATCGGGCAGCGCGGTGAGCAACGCCGCGATGCACGCGGTGTAGTCCTCACGTCCGCGCACCGGCTCGTCGCGTCCCGCCCAGTGGCCGACGACGTTGTCGGTGAGCACGGGCGGCACCAGCTCCGGTTTGGGGTTGCTCCAGAATGCTTGAAAGCTCTCAACCGACCAGGCCAGCTTGTGACCGTGTGGCGGCGATCCAATGTTTGTTGTCATGTCCCGAGCGTGCGCGGCGGCACCGCCCGCGGTCAATTACCCGGCAGGTAACGCCGACGGCTGATCATCGTCAGGACGCTGCTGCCTCGGTATCAGAAGGCCAATGGGCCCAGGCACTCTCGGCGGCGGCCGCCGACATCCCACCAATTCCAGGGACGGGTTCCTCGTCCAGTTCTGACGGCAGCTTGACCGCCGCCCCGACCAGGATCAACGCTGCGGCGGTGTTGGGATCCACCTGCCATTGGGACCCGCTGCTGTAGCTGAGTA
>DASQRI010000346.1:0-2710 GCA_035642975.1 Mycobacterium sp. | reverse complement strand
GAGCTTCCGCTGTTGCCCAGCGGCAAAGTCAACATGCCAGAACTGAAGAGGGTCTTCGATGCGTGACACGATCGACGACCTGGTGAGGCTCCGCAGCGCGGAGCATGCGGTCAAGCCGATGGTGATCGACCCTGACTGCCGGCTCACCTACCACGAGCTCGACTCCACCACACGTGATTTGGCGGCGGCGTTCATTGAATCCGGTGTTGGCAAAGGCACTAGGGTCGGGCTGGTCATGCCCAACGGTGTCCGCTGGGTGCAGATCGCGATTGCGCTCACCCGAGTCGGTGCCGTGCTGGTCCCGCTGAGCACGTTGTTGCCGTCGCGGGAGTTGGTCGCGCAGCTGCGGACCGCATCGGTGCAGATCCTGATCAGCGTCGAGGAATTCCGCGGGCACCGGTATCTCGACGACCTACGCTCGGCTCTCGGCGTGCGCGATCTGAGCGCTACGCTGCAGCGTCCCGAACTTCCAGCACTGCGGCAGGTTTGGGCGGCCGACGGGTTGCCCGACACATCTGCGGTTGAGTCGACCGGCGCTATCGTTGACGCGCTGGCCGCCACGGTGACACCCAGCGACCCGATGGTCATCATGTTCACCTCCGGCAGCATCGGTGCGCCCAAGGGGGTGGTGCACTCACACGGCAGTGCGTTGGGGGCCGTGCGATCCGGTTTGGCAAGCCGCTGCATCGATTCCGACACCCGGCTATATCTCCCGATGCCGTTTTTCTGGGTCGGTGGCTTCGGCAGCGGTGTGCTCTCCGCGCTGCTGGCCGGCGCCACACTGGTGACCGAGCAGATCCCGCAACCGCAGACCACGCTGCGCCTGCTGGAACGGGAGCGGGTGACGCTGTTTCGCGGCTGGCCCGATCAGGCCGAGGCGCTGGCGCGCCACCAGTACCGCGCGCAAGTAGATCTGTCCGCACTGCGCCCCGGCAGTCTGGAAGCGCTGTTACCGCCCGAGCAACGTGCCCGAACCGGCGCCCGCGCAACACTGTTCGGCATGACCGAAGCCTTCGGACCCTACTGCGGCTACCCCGCGGACACCGACATGCCGCGCTCAGCCTGGGGCAGCTGCGGCAAGCCGTTCCCCGGAATGGAGGTCCGGATCACCGACCCCGACAGTGGACAGCCGGTTTCAGCGGGAACCATTGGGATGGTCCAGATTCGGGGACCGCACACCCTGCGTGGGATCTGCCGCCGCAGCCGCGAGGAGCTGTTCACCGACGACGGGTTTTATCCCACCGGCGATCTCGGCCGGCTCGACGACGACGGCTTCCTGTTCTACCACGGCCGATCCGACGACATGTTCAAAGTCAGCGGCGCGACCGTCTATCCCACCGAGGTCGAGCAGGCGCTGCGGGAGATCGACGGCGTCGACAACGCGTATGTCACCAATGTGACTGGTGCGCAAGGGGATCAAGTGGGCGCGGCGGTGGTGTGCGATGCCGCCTCCAAGACCGTCGAACAGCTCCGTGCATCGGCCCGCAAGCTGCTCAGCTCGTTCAAGGTGCCGACGATTTGGGTACGGGTTGATTCTGACGCCGCGATTCCGCGCGGGGCGACCGGCAAGGTCGACGCCCGCCGGCTACGCCAGTTGCTCGCCGAGGTGAATGCTGAGCAGACGCGATAGACTAGTCCGCGTATGCGTCCCGGAGTCGAAATCAGCGGCAACCGCAGGGTCCTTGAACACCGCGAACGCGGCGAGGACGGAAAGTCCCCAGCTCAGCGCCGCCCCGGCGCACATAGCCAGTCCAATGAAGAGACGGGCGCGGTCGCGAGAGTTCGCCAGCCGTTGGTTGTACTCGTCCAGCGCATCCTGCATCGCAGAGTCTTCGTTCGGCACGGTGCCAGCCTTAGGGGACCCGCGTCCAGGGTTGACAGTTCTGCGACTCGAAGGCTTTGACCGTGGTGTTGATATTCGCGAACATCGGACCAACCGACATATTCGTCTGGACTACATGTTCCTTGTTCGCATCAGGCGTGCTGTAGGTAAACCATGCGCACATCGAGTCTTGCGTCGGCACATTGTTGATCCAAACCCCGAAGGTCGACGCCGACCCGCTCGTGCGGTAGAGACCGGGCGCGATGTCCGGCCCGACGACAAAGACACCACTCCCCGGGATCGGGTCCATCGGATCGGCAATGGCTGGTGCAGCGAGCGCGATCGCCGTCACGCATGCAACGGATAACGCCGACGCGCGAAATGCGAGCATCGGGGGCATGTCTTCTTTCCTCCCATTGTCGCCCGCCCTGATGGCAGCGTATGCCCAAGCGCGGTGGCCCAACAACAGAGGGGATACGCGGCTATCCCACAGCAGATATCGGTCAGGCCGGCTGACCCGCGTCGTTCACCACACCGTGCTCGGTGAGATGCTCGATCAGCGGAGCGGCGCCCGCGGCAAGGTGTTCTGACATAGCTTTGCGGGCGAGCTCGCCGTCGCGTTTCGCCAGCGCCGCCAACACCCGGCGATGGTCTTTGATCGACTGGCCTGGCCAACCGGCGATGGTGGGAAACACGGATTCCGGTGCGTAGCGGGTGATCTGCGACATCAACTGAGCGAGCTTGGGTGAGTCGGCGGCCACATTGATGGCCCGGTGGAATTCGTGGTTGAGGCGAACCGTTAGCTCGATGTCGTTGCCGGCGTAAGCTTCCTCCAGCTCGGCCTGGATTTGTTTGAGCCCGCGCAGCTGGTCGTCGTCGATGTTGGCC
>DASQRI010000345.1:0-6843 GCA_035642975.1 Mycobacterium sp. | reverse complement strand
ACGCCGACATCCTTGCCGCGGGCCTCCGCGCATTCGCGGGCGCAGCCCGAGACGCCCATTTTGAGCTTGTGCGGCGACCGCAGGCCGCGGTACCGCAGCTCCAGATCGATGGCCATCTGCACCGAATCCTGCTGGCCGTAGCGGCACCAGTCGGTGCCCACGCAGCTCTTCACGGTGCGCAGCGCCTTGCCGTAGGCGTGACCAGATTCCATGCCGCCCTCGACCAATCTGGCCCAGATCTGCGGCAGCTGGTCGACGGTGGCGCCGAACATGTCGATGCGCTGTCCGCCGGTGATCTTGGTGTACAAGCCGAAATCGCGGGCGATCTCGCCGATCAGGATCAGCTGTTGGGGGGTGATGTCCCCGCCGGGCACCCGCGGCACCACCGAGTAGGTGCCGTTACGTTGCAGGTTGGCCAGGAAGTGGTCGTTGGTGTCCTGCAACGATGCCTGCTCGCCGTCGAGGATGTGATCGGAGCTGGTGGACGCGAGGATCGAGGCGACCACCGGCTTGCAGGTATCGCAGCCGGTGCCGGTGCCGTATCGCTCGATGAGGCCGGAGAACGTGCGGATGGCGCTGGCCTGAATGATTTCGAACAGCTCGGCTCGGGACTGGGAGAAGTGTTCGCACAACGCTTTTGAGAGCTCGACCCCCTCGGCGGCGAGCAGCTGCGACAGTAGCGGCACGCAGGAGCCACACGAGGTGCCGGCTTTGGTGCAGCCTTTGAGGTCGGCGACGGTGCAGGCGCCGTCGGCGATCGCCTCACACAGCGCGCCCTTGGTGACGTCATTGCAAGAGCAGATCTGTGCGCCCGCGGGGAGCGCGCCCACGCCGACCGCCGGCCCACCGCCGGAGCCGGCGGGCGCGATCAGCGTGACGGGGTCACCGGGCAGCTTCGAGCCGACCAGGGGCCGCAGCACACCGTAGCTGGAGGCGTCGCCGATCAGGATGCCGCCGAGCAGGGTTTGAACATCGTCGGAGAGCACGAGTTTGGAATAGGTGCCGCCGATCGGATCGGAGACCACGACCTCCAGAGCGCCCGGCGTGGTTGCCAGCGCGTCGCCGAAGCTGGCGACGTCGACGCCAAGCAGCTTGAGTTTGGTGGACAGGTCGGCACCCGGGAATTCGGCGTCGCCGCCGAGGAGTCGGTCGGCCACCACTTCAGCGGTCGTGTAGCCGGGCCCGACCAAGCCGTAGCAGCGGCCCTCGATAGCGGCGACCTCCCCGATGGCATAGACCGCGGGATCGCTGGTGGCACAGGACAAGTCACAGATTACGCCGCCGCGCTCGCCGATGTCGAGGCCGGCCGCGCGGGCCAGTTCGTCGCGTGGGCGGACGCCCGCCGAGAACACCAGCAGCGCCGCATCGATCACATCGTCGTTGCTCAGGCTCACCCGCAGTCCGCGGGCCCCGTCGGCACCCTCGACCCGCTCGATCGCGGACGTTCCGGCGCCCACCGTGACGTCGATGCCCAGCTCGCACACCAACCGCATCAAGTGCTCGCCGCCGGCCTCGTCGACCTGCAGCGGCATCAGCCGCGGCGCAAACTCGACAATGTGCGGCCGAATCCCCATCAGCCGCAGCGCGTTAGCGGCCTCCAGGCCGAGCAGTCCGCCGCCGACCACGATGCCGACAGCCTTAGGATCGTCGGCCAGCGCTGCCTCCGCATCTACGCGGATCGCATCCAGGTCGTCCAGCGTGCGATAGACATGGCAGCCGTCTGCGTCCCGGCCCGGCACCGGCGGAACGAACGGGTATGAGCCGGTGGCCAACACAAGGGCGTCGTAGTCGACCGTCGAACCGTCGGCGACACTGACCTGCTTGGCATCCCGGTCGATCCCCGTGACCGCGTGGCCGAGTCGCAGATCGACCAAAGCGTCGCCGACATAGTCGTTACCGGTGAGGGCAAGCAGCGAGCGGTCCCAGGCGCTTACGTACGACGAGAGGCCGACGCGGTCGTAGGCGGCATCCGCTTCATCGCCGAGCACGACAATCCGCCAGGCGCCGCCCGTGTCCCGCGCCCGCAGCGCCGCTACGAATCGGTGTCCGACCATGCCGTGACCGATGACTACTACCGTGCGTGTTCGCACTCGAGGTTCCTTTCCTGTGACGTCAGCGTTCGACGTGAAAAGCCGGGCGTACCGCGGGCGTCGGCTCGCGCCGCGGCGAGTTGGTCGGGGGTGTCGACGTCGGCGACGTCGCCCACCGCCGAGGTGACCACGTCGCCGGGCAGCAGATCCCGCACCCGCGACACGCCGGTGGCGAGCGCGGCGGCCAGCGCCCCGGAATCCCAGACGGCGGCGAGATATTGGAGACGGCCGGTGTCGTCGACCGCGACCGCAGCTGGGGCGCTGGCCAGCGCGCGTGCCGCCGTTAGTGCCGTCACGGCGGCGGCGGTGATCCGTGGCAGATCAGCCGCGAGCACCGCGATGTCCGCCGGGCCGTCGGGCAGCGCCGCGAGGCCGGCGGCGAGTGCGGCGACCGGACCGGAACCGGGCGGATCCTCGCGCGTCACTGTGACGTCCACGGGTACATCCCGCGGCGGTCCCACCACCACCACTGCGTCCGCATCGGCCACCGCGGCGAGCGCGACGTCCAGCAACCGTCGCCCGCCGACCCGCTGTTCTGGCTTGTCGACGCCCAATCGGCGGGACGCGCCGCCCGCCAGCACAATGGCCCGCAACGGACGGCAGGCATTGGCATCCGGCAGGTCTGGGCGGCGGTGATCAATAGACGTCACGCACATACCGCCCTTCCGCCGACATCGCGCTCAGATACGTGACCGCGCTTTTCGGGCTTCGTCCACCGTGCTCGGCGACGATGCCGCGCAGCGCCTCATCGACGTCCCGCGCCATCCGGGCGGCATCGCCGCAGACATAGAGGTGTGCGCCATCGGCGATCCACTTCCACAATTCAGCGGCGCTTTCCCGCATCCGGTCCTGGACGTACAGCTTGGTTGAACCGTCGCGCGAAAACGCGGTGTCGAGGCGGGTGAGCACGCCCGACCGCCGGAACGCGTCCAACTCGTCGCGGTAGTAGAACTCGGACGCCTCGTGCCGCTCGCCGAAGAACAGCCAGTTGGCGCCGGCATGGCCGCGCGCAGCACGATCGTGTAGGAATCCGCGGAACGGCGCGATTCCGGTACCCGGTCCCACCATGATCACCGGCGTATCCGGGTCCTGCGGCGGCCGAAAGTGCTTGGTGCGCTGGATGAAAACCTCCACCTTGGCGCAGCCCGCAAGGCTTGCCAGGTATCCCGAGCAGACGCCGTACCGCACGGCACCATCGGTCGCCGCGGCCGTCGACTCGAAGCGGACGACCGAGGTGGTCACGTGCACCTGCGTCGGGTCCTCGAGCGGACTGGACGAGATCGAGTACAACCGTGGCGTCAACGGCCGCAGCACACCCAACCACTCGTCCAGCTCCGCCCCGACGGGGTGGCTCGCCAGCAGGTCGAGGGCCTGCAGCCCGCGGCTCCATTCAGCGAAGTTTGCGGGATCTTCGATCACCGCTGCCAGTTCGTCGGCCGGCCGCCGTTGCTGCAGGAAGCGAACGAGGTCGGGCGTAACCCGGGTGATGTCCATTCGCGCGCACAACAATTCGGCCAACGCCGTGGTCTGGCCGCCGACGGTGACCTCCGCGGAGCCATCCAAGCCGGTGCGCTCGAGGAATTCGACCATCACCTCGGGCCGGTTGCGTGGCCATACGCCGAGCGAGTCGCCTGGGCTGTACTCCAGGGTGCCTTCCGGCAGGTGTATGCCGATGTTGCGCACATCTTTGTCAGAGCCCGCGCCACAAAGTGCGACGTTGCTTGTGACGGTTGTGCACAACGGATTGCTTCGCGAATAGGAGTGTTCGGTAATCGGTTTCCGCGCAAACGATTCCGGCGTCTGCTCGGTCAACGTCGCGGTGACGCGCTCGGTCCACGCCTGCGCGGTGGCTTCGAAGTCCGGCTCGCAGGACGCCCGGTCGACAATGCGGTGCGCGCCCAGATGCTCCAGTCGGGCGTCCAGCCTGCGGGCGAAACCGCAGAAGTTGGTGTATGAGGAGTCGCCGAACCCGAGCACGGAGAAGTCGAGGCTGTCTACGTCACCGGGTTCGGCGGCGGCCAGCGCATTCCACAACGCGATGCCGTTGTCCGGAGGCTCCCCGTCGCCGGTGGTCGACACCACGAACAACACCGACCCGGCCAGGTCGGTGAGCGATACCTCGTCGGCTCCGCGCAGGCGCGTGACGACACCTGCGTCGCTGAGGCGCTGGACGCAGGTGTTCGCGAACTCCTCGGCCGTACCGGTCTGCGAGGCCCACACCACCGTCACCACCGGGCCGCGAGCGGCCTGCTCGGATGTGTGGGTTCTCGATCCGGCTGTGCGGGAGAAGATCCCGGCCAGTACGCCGTCGACCCAAGCCCGGTTTCCCGGCGCCAACGGGCTCACCGTCGGCAGCGTCGGCACCTGGTCCTCCGGTGGGTGTGCCCGGACGCCGGCGAGGAAGCCGGACAGGTACAACTGCTCGTCGGCGCCCAGCGTCGCAGGCGACGGCAGCGGGCCCAGCGCAGCGGCGAGTGCCTCGACCGGTGCCGTGGCGACCTGCGGCGCCGGTTGAGCCGGCGAAGCGTCGGCCTCGACCGCGGTGACCGCGACGGCGCAGACCTTGAACTCGGGCTGCAGCGAGTCGGCGTCGACCGCATCGTTGGTCACCGCGTTGACCGCCAGGTCGGGTCCGAAGGCGTCGGCCCAGTGCATCGGCGCGAAGCACACGCCGGGCCGGACGGCGTCGTCCACTGCCGCCGGGAGCACGGCCCGGCCACGGCGGGAACGGATTTCGACCCGGTCGCCGTCGTGCACACCGAGCCGATCGGCGTCCTCGGGGTGCAGCTGCAGAAACGGTTCGGGGTTGAGCTTGTTGAGCTTGGCCACCTTCCCGGTCTTGGTCATCGTGTGCCACTGGTGGGCGAGCCTTCCGGTGGTGAACACAAGAGGGAACTCGTCGTCCGGCAGCTCTGCCGCGGGAAGGTATGGCCGCGGCAGGAATCGGGCGCGACGGCTCGGCGTTGGGAAGGCCAGCGCGGGCGCGGTGCCGTCGTCGGCGGCGTGCAGATCCTGGCTGATGCCATCATTGCGGTAGCGGATCGGGTTGCGGTCAGCACAACCGGGCGCCGCGGGCCACTGCACCGGCGCGCGGCGCAGCCGCTGGTAGTCCACCCCGCGTAGGTCCCAGCCGGTGCGGGGATTGTGAAAACCGGCCAGCTCGGCGAAAACTTCCGCGGCGGAGCCGAACTCGAAGTCCGGATAGCCCATGGCGGTGGCGACCCGGCAGATCAGCTGCCAGTCCGGCATGGCCTCGCCGGGCGGGGCCATGGCCGGGCCGCAGTGGGTGAGCGTGCGTTCGCTGTTGACCATCACCCCGTCGGCCTCCGCCCACAGTGCGGCGGGCAGCACCACGTCGGCGTATTCGGCGGTTTCCACACCCGCGAACGCGTCCTGGACCACTACCAACTCGGCACGCTGCATACCCGCGATCACCGAGGCCCGATTCGATACCGAGGCAACAGGATTGGTGCAGATGATCCAGGCGGCCCGGATTTCGCCCTCGGCCATCCGCCGATACATGTCGATGGTGCCGGTGCCGGCCTCGGCGCGGATCGTGCCGGGCGCGAGCCCCCAGCGCTTCTCGACGAAGGCGCGGTCGGCGGGATCCACGGCCGACCGCTGCCCGGGTAGGCCCGGGCCCATGTAGCCCATTTCCCGGCCGCCCATCGCATTCGGCTGGCCGGTCAACGAGAACGGGCCGGCGCCTGGATGGCAGATCGCTCCGGTCGCGAGGTGCAGATTGCACAGCGCGTTGGTGTTCCAGGTGCCGTGGGTGGACTGGTTGAGGCCCATCGTCCACAGGCTGACCCAGTTCTTCGTGCCGCAGATTAGCTTCGCGACCGCGCGCAGATCCGCCTCGTCGAGGCCGGTGATGTCGGCGACGAGATCGGCCGGGTACTCGTCGAGCATCGCGTTCAGCGGCTCCCAGCCCTCGGTGAAGGTGGCGACGAATTCGGTGTCAACACCGCCCGCGTCGCGCACCAGTCGCAGCAGCCCGTTCAGCAGGGCGAGGTCGGTGCCCGGGCGCACCGGCAGGTAGAAGTCGGCCTTGGCGGCGGTGGCGGTGCGACGAGGATCGACGACCACCAGCTTTGCGCCGTCGCGGACGCGGTCCATCATGCGCAGGTACAGGATCGGATGGCAGTCGGCCATGTTCGCGCCCAGCACCAGGAACAGGTCTGCGGTGTCCAGGTCGTCATAGCTGCCGGGCGGACCATCCGCCCCGAGCGACTGCTTATAGCCGGTGCCGGCGCTCGCCATGCACAGCCGCGAGTTCGATTCGATCCACTGGGTCCGCAGGTAGCCCTTGGCGAGCTTGTTGGCCAGGTACTGCGCCTCGATGGACATCTGCCCCGAGACGTACAGAGCGATCGCATCGGGCCCGTACTGGTCGCGGATCGCCGACAGCCGGGTGGCCACCATCTCCACGGCGGTGTCCACGCCCGTCGGCGCGGCCTCGGCCGTCCGCTCCGGACGGACCAGGGCGGTCGTCAGGCGACCGCCAGCGCGCAACATATCTGCGGTGGTGTTGCCCTTGGTGCAGAGCCGGCCGCGGTTAGCGGGGTGATCCTGGCGACCGGTCGCCTTCGTCACCACGCCGTCGGCCACGTGCAGGTCCATGCCGCAGCCCACACCGCAGTAACCGCACACCGTGGCGACCGTTTCCATGCACCTTCCCGTCACCCGTCGATCGGCCCATGGTGGGGCCGTCTTGTTTCGACGCTCCTAGATGACGGTTACGCCGGGATCA
>DASQRI010000344.1:0-4262 GCA_035642975.1 Mycobacterium sp. | reverse complement strand
GTCGGGCGAGACCCGATTCGCGATCGTGCGCCGTCCCGCTTCGATCATCGACTTGGCGGCCGGGCTGCTGGTCATGGCGCGGTAGGTGCCGACGATCTGCTCGTAGCGACGCCGTCCGGCCTTTGCGCCCAACACATAGCCGAGTCCCAGCACGACGACGTATCGGATCAAAGCGGTCCCTTCCGACGTTGGTGCGTTGCGTCCATCCTGCCCCATATTCGGGTGGAGGTGCCGCCCGGCGGTCGATCAGTCTGGGTTGGGCGCGCGCTCGCCGGTACGCTAGAGTCATCCAGCGATCCGCGCCAGTGTGCACGCGGACACCGAGCATTCCCCTGTAGCTCAATTGGCAGAGCATTCGGCTGTTAACCGAAGGGTTGGTGGTTCGAGTCCACCCGGGGGAGCAAAGCTAGTGGCCACCTAGACCGGGGATCAGGGGCTGGGTGGTTTTTACGCTCGACTTGTTCAGGTAGTCCGGGCAGTAATTGTTCGATGCAAGCGCGGCGAACTTCATGGCGCCGCTGCTGTTCAGTCCGGGGTTGCGCATGGACAGCTCATCGACGACGTCCTTTTCCGATCGCCCCGAGATCATCATGTTGCATGCCATTCTGCCGGCGGCGACGGCGTCGGGCCCGTTGCGAAAGGTCATGCCTGCATTCTTCAGCGAGTTCAGAAAGTTGGCGTCAGCAGCGGGATCGTCGGGGACGGGGCCGGGGGAGGGGTCATTCGGGTCGGCCAGCGCGGGCCCGGCGACGGCCAGGCCGATAGTGGTGGCGACGGTGGCCAGCATGAGATGCAGTCGCATCGATCGATTATGGTCCACATCGGCGCGGTTGTCCTATCGAGCCCGATTCGGCGGCTACCTGCAGGTCTGGCCGGAAAGCCACGATTCACAGCCCCGCCGCGCGGGTGACCTGGGCGAACCGACTGGTCGGCGGGCATGCGTCTCGCACACCGGCGATGTCAGCGACGACGTCGACGTCTGCGAGCTCGTCGAGAATTTCCACCTCAAGCCCATGGCGGCGTAACGCTTCCAACGTCAGCGTCCCGGTGTCCGGCTGGGACATCGCGACGGTGCGCAGGCATTCTGCTGTGGCCGGTGTGCGTAATCCGAGTGCCCACCACCCGCCGTCGTGGGCGAGCCCTAAGACGGCCGGGGCGTCGAGAAGGCGGCACCCGCAGCCAGCGAGCAGCTCCGCGGTCACCTGGGGCGTATCCATCCCGATCTGCAACACCGGATCGCCGCCGGCCGCGTCGGCGTGGGCGTTGGCAAGGCGGTCAGCGAAGTCGTTGCCGCGTTGGGCAATCACGGTAAAGGACTTCAGGCGGTCGGCGATCTCGTCAGCGTTGGCCGCGGCGCCCAACTCGCCGGTGAGCGCCACCACCCGCGTTGCCACCGGTGCGGCGGCCACCGCATCCAGTGTGTCCAGCAGCGCGGCAGCCGCGATGTCGGCGGCGACCTCGTCGCCGACGGTGGCCGCCAGCCGGGTCTTGGCGCGGCCAGCCACCGGCGCTTTGGCCACGACCAGCACCGTCACCGCAAGCACGCTCATGAGATCACTTTCCAGAAGTCCATGATCGCGACGATGCTTCCCCGCAGCGAGCCACTGACCTTTGATTTGCCGCCGGTCCGGGGCCCGTAGTCGACGTCGCATTCCACCACCCGCCAGCCGGCGGCGGCCGCCCGCACCAGCAGCTCCAGCGGATAGCCGGACCGTCGGTCCTCGACACCGAGATCCAGTAACGCCTGCCGGTGGAAAACCCGCATCGGGGCGATGTCGTGCACCGGCAAGCCGTGCCGGGTGCGCAGCCGCCAACTCATCATCGTGGTGCCCAGCCGGGCGACCCAGGGCCAGTGCAGCCCGGGTTTGGGGCGGCGACGGCCGGCCACCAGATCGACGCCTTGCTCGAGTTCGGCGACCAGCCGCGGCAGGTCGGCGGGATCCAAGGAGCCGTCGGCGTCGATGACGGCAACAATCGGCGTCGCCGCCGCGACGACGCCTGCGTGGACGGCCGAGCCGTAGCCGGGGACTGGTTCTGCGACTACGACAGCGCCGTGTCGACGGGCCACCGCCGCGGTGTCATCGGTGCTGTTGTTGTCCACCACAAGCGCCTGGTAGCCGGGCGGGATTGCGGTCAATACGGCGGGCAACGACTCTG
This sequence comes from Mycobacterium sp., assembly GCA_035642975.1. GTDB lineage: Bacteria > Actinomycetota > Actinomycetes > Mycobacteriales > Mycobacteriaceae > Mycobacterium. The sequence continues at coordinate 2,105 of DASQRI010000344.1, read as the reverse complement.
CCTCGTTCAGACATGGCAGCACCACCGTCACCAGGTTGTCGGTCATGTCATCGAACCTAGATCATCAACCGCGCAGTGGCGCGAACGCGAAGTCACGTAACCCTTTTCGCGGGTCCACTGATGCACGGAAATCCAGCACGGCTGCGGCCCGGGCCGGATCGGCGACGATGTGGCGCACGTCGCCGCTGCGGTACTGGCCGGTGATGACCGGCTTGGTTGCATCCGACCGGGCCTCACATAGCGCGGTGGCTACTTCGAGAATCGAAATCGGCTGTCCGGAGCACACATTGGCAGCGGTGAACCCGCCGCGGTCGGTGGTCACCGCAGCGAGGTTTGCTCCGGCCACATCGTCGACGTGGACGAAATCGCGCATTTGGCCGCCATCTTCGAAAACTGCCGGCTGCTCACCTCGTTCGAGCGCGGAGCGAAATATGGCTGCCACGCCGGAATAGGGTGTATCGCGCGGCATGCCAGGCCCGTAGACGTTGTGGTAGCGCAAAGCCACCACGGAGCCACCGGTCGACTCTGCCCACGCCAGGGCGTAATGCTCTTGGGCGGTCTTGCTGGCCGCGTAAAGGCTGCGCGGCCGCAGCGCAGCGTCTTCGTCCACCAATTGCCACGAGAGTTCCTCGCTGTCAATCGGGCAGCGGTGTTCGAAAACTCCAGCGTCGAGATCGGCACGGCGCCGCGGCAGCGGCTCGACCGACCCGTGCTGGGGGCACTGATAACGGCCCTGCCCGTAAACCACCATCGACGACGCCAGTACAAGGCGCTGCACACCGGCGGCGAACATCTGAGCCAGCAGAACGGTAGTGCCGAAATCGTTGTGGCTACCGTAAGTCGGAGCATCGCGGGCGTCGACACCGGCACCCACCACCGCGGCCTGATGACACACCACATCGACCCCGCTCAGCACTGCGGCCAGCGCGTCGCTGTCGCGGACGTCGACACGATGACACTCGGCCGGGATGTGCGGGTCGGAACCGTGAGCCGCGGGCAGCATGGCGTCGACGGCGAGTACATCGTGCCCTGCCTCTTGCAGCGCGACGCGCACCCGAGCGCCGATGAAGCCGGCAGCGCCGGTCAGTAGCACCCTCACGCGCTAATCGAAGGTGAAGGAATAGGCCTGCACGCCAGGCTCAGGCGTGAGGCGGATCATCATGCGCTGATTCTGCGGTTGTTCGAGCAAGGTGTAAAGGGTAGGGGGCCCGTTGACCGCCACTGACGAGTCGGGACGCCCGTCGACGCTCACCTGGACGTGGCCCTGCCCACCGGCCACCAGGTGCACCTTCTTGGCCTGAAAATTCAACTCCAGTTGGGCGCCTGGCCCCGCATTCAGTGACTGCCGGCTCCCGGTCCACGTCCCGGACATCCCAAATGTGTTCGCCGCAGCTCATTTGGGAATCGGTAAGCCGTCGGGGCGCCTGGCTGCGGTTGCGGCCCGCTGATATGCAACGGTTCATGCTGTGCCCCGAGATATGTCTCAGGGGTGTCGCCTTGTTTCGGAGTCGCGTCGGGCACATCGGTGGGCGGCGGCAGCACGGCCTGCGGATTGCGATCGACCAGCAGCTGCCGGATCAGCGCCTCAGTCTCGCCGTAGTCACCCTCACTCAAGCGAACATGGCGAACCGTGCCCGATTTGTCGACCAAGAACTCCGATGGCCAGGTCGCGTTGTAAGAGCAATAGTCAAATTCTGTGGATGGCTGGGCCCGCTGGTGGAGGGCACAGAGGGCAGCAGTGAGAGTTCCGTCCGTTTGGTATCGTCGCGTGAGCGCGGACGAGCTCCCTGGTGAAGGGGCGCTGGGCCGGCTTGCCGGTCGGCACCGGATACTCGCGCCATCGGGGAGTTCTCGCACTGTCTGCGGCAACAAGCTCTCTGTTGGCGACTTGTGCCGACGACGCGATTCCTGAAGTCCTGGATCGCTGGGTCCGTTTTGGGCCGAAGGGGTTTCAGTCGTCGAGGGTGCGCTTCTGGGGATAGATCGTCTCGCCGCGGGCAAGCATAGCGACGAACTGGGCGATGCGGCGAGTCCGGGTGTCGGCGCGTTTGGCGTTTGTGACCCGGTAGATGACGGCATAGCGGTTTTGCGAGGTCAGGATGTCG
>DASQRI010000343.1:0-3923 GCA_035642975.1 Mycobacterium sp. | reverse complement strand
GGCACGCTAGCGGTATCCGTCGAACGACTGAGGATGGTTGTTGTGTCCGTGGGGAGATGGGCATTCTGAACCGTGAGGCTGCCGTCATTCCGGTTTGATCAGGAGGCGCTGGGCGGGGCGATCAGCGGCGCACACGGCCAGGCAAGTCACCGACAGCCAAACTTGTTCCCGGGAAAGGGAATTCAGTCCGTGAACTGGTTCAGGGCGAACGAGAGTCATCGGTGAGTACCGGCGGTAGCGTAGCGATCGGGCGGTTGGTGGCCCAGGGCGGAGTGTCGGTGATAGGGCCGAGGTCCTCACGCAAACACGTGATGGATCGCGAAAACGGAGCACCACAGGCTAGGACCAATCAGCATCGCTCGTGCTGAACGGAGCTGCTGAGGTATCTCGAAACTACTCGTGGAGGTCCGAACCATGTCTGTGTATTCGTTGACTGATCACCCGAAGTCCGTGTTGCTTGACCGGGATCGCATCCCGAAGTCCTACCGGGAGTATCTCGACATTCTCAAAAGTATGGGGGAGATGATCGAGATCAACGATGAGGTCGACTGGTATCTAGAACTGGGCGCGATTTTCCGCCACTCCGCCGAGACGCTGGCGCCCGGCGCCATCTTCAACAACGTCAAGGGCTGCCCGCGGGGTTTCCGGGCAGCGGACTTCGGGATGGGAAAGAGCGGAACGCCCGGGCAGCCGTGGGGGCGCCTTGCGGTCATGCTGGGGCTACCTCCCGAGACGGATCTGATGTCGATCCAGCGGGCATATCTGAACGCCATGGAGACCGGAACAAGCCATCCACCACGCATGGTCGACCCGGCGAGCGCCCCGTGCAAACAGAACAAGTGGCTCGGGGACGACATCGACATCACAAAGTTTCCGGCCACGATCGGCCACGACGGTGACGGGGGCCGCTACATCAACCAAGCCGGCATCAACATCGTCCGCACCCCGGACGGGAAATGGACGAACTGGTCATGCAACCGCGGCATGATCGTCGACCGAAATCACATGACGGGTCTGTGGATGTGGTTTCAGCACAACGGAATGATCTGGCGGATGTGGCAGAAGGAAGGCAAGGACATGCCGTGGGCGGTGGCCATCGGTGTGAGCCCCGCCGTCGCGACGCAGGCCGGATCGCGGTGCCCGGACTGGGTCGATGAATACGACCGGGCCAGCGCGCTGCTGGATGCTCCGATCGAGATGGTCAAATGCGAGACCAGCGATCTTCTGGTGCCCGCCGATTGCGAAATCGTGATCGAAGGTGTGGTCTCCCACAACGAGGTCGAACACGAAGGCCCCTTCGGCGAGTATCCCGGCTACATGGGCGACGCGCCGGCGCCGCAGCCGCGGCAGACGATCACCGCGGTGACGTTCCGCAATGATCCGATCCTGCCGATCTCGCTTCCCGGAGTGCCTACGGACAATTGTCACGTCAGCCAGGGCTTCTTCAACGCCTGCGATATGGCGGTCGCGCTGCAAGCTGGCGGCCTGCCGGTGATCGACGCGAATCTGATGTTCGAGTCCGCGCTGTGCTGGCTGGTCGTCCGGGTGTCCTCGGATTGGCACGACACCACCGGATGGACCGTCGATCAGCTGATGAACAAGATCGGGGTGACCTACTGGACCCAGCACGCGCAGGCGTGCACGAAAATCCTCGTCGTCAGCGAGGACATCGACCCCGCTGATCCCAAAGCGGTGATCTGGGCCTTCGCGACCCGCAATCACCCGCAGCTCGGTACGTACTCCTTTCCCGACCTGGAAGCCTTTGGGTCCGGGCTGGAGACGTACCACAGCCAGGCCGAGCTGGTGCGCGGCAAGGGTGGCCTGGTGATCTACAACTGCCTGACGTTGCAGGAAGGGCTCGGGCACCCCAAAAAGACTGTTCTGTCGTTTGAGAAGAACTTTCCGGAGGCCATTCAAGCCAAGGTTCGCGACAACTGGGCGCGCTGGGGCTTTTCGCAATGAAACTCGGCGCTCTGCTGATGCCGTCGCATCCGCCGGAGCGGGACATCCAGGAGGGCCAGGCGTGGGATCTTGAGGAGATCGCCCGCCTGGACGCCCTCGGTTTCGACGAAGCGTGGATCGGCGAACACTTCACCGCGGCCTGGGAGCCTTGCCCCGCGCCGGATCTGCTGATCGCCCAAGCCCTTACACGGACTCATAGCATTCGCCTGGGGCCATTAGGGCACCTGTTGCCGTATCACCATCCGATCGAGTTGGCCCATCGGGTCGCCTACCTCGACCACATGGCGCAGGGACGCTACCAACTGGGCGTGGGAATCAGCGCGCTACCCACCGATCACGACCTGTTCGCGCTGGATACCAGTAGCGGGGTGAACCGGTCGATGACGTTCGAGGCATTGGAGGTCATCACGCAGCTGTGGCGTGATGGGGCCGGCGATTTCGACGGTGAGTTCTGGTCAATGCGAGCGCCTCGCCCGAACCTGGGGCTGGGCTTGGGATATCACCTTCGTCCGTATCAGCGTCCCCGCCCGCCGATCGCGATCGCAGGGATGACACCGGCATCGGCCAACCACAAGCTCGCCGGCGAGAAGGGATACCTCCCGGTCAGCTTCTGCATCAGCCCCGATCCGGGCGTAACGGCAAAGCACTGGGAAGCCGTCGAAGAAGGCGCCGCGCGCAGCGGGCGGACTCCAGACCGTGGCGACTGGCGGCTCGTCCGCGACGTGTACGTCGCGCCAACAGACTGCGAGGCTCGCGCCCTCGCGCTCGGCGGGATGATGGGCCGCTGCTGGGGGGAGTTTCTTTTGCCGCTGTATCTCGGTCTGGGGCTCGGGCCGTTGCTGAAGAGCGATCCGTCGATGGCCGACGAGGACGTCGACCTGGAATATCTGGCCGACAACCTGTGGCTGGTCGGCTCGCCGGACACGGTGGCCGGACGTATCAGGGAGCTTCAGGAGCACACCGGGGGCTTCGGCTACCTGCTCATCACCTCCTACGACGCCGTCGACGAGCGCCGGTCCTGGGAGCGAAGCCTGCAACTGCTGATCGACGAGGTCCTGCCCGCGTGCGACCCCGCGGGTGTGACGGCGCAGGTGCCGGCATGAGCTACGTCGCGTTAGCCACCAACGCCTTCGACGCCGTAACGACGTTCTACGGTCACGATCTCGGATTCCCGGTCGTCGAGCAATGGGATCGGCCCACCGGCCGCGGCCGGCGGTTTGACCTGCTGGGGCTACGGCTGGAGATCCTGGACAACGCGCGCGAGCGACGTTCCCTAAGGCTAGGGACGGCCGCCGATCGGGTTCATCTCGTCGTCGAGGTGAGCGACCTTGAGGCGGCGTGCGATGCCTTCAGGATCGGCGCGCCGCCGCCACGAACCGTGTCATGGGGCGCAAAACTGTTTCAAGTCCGCGACCCGGACGGCGTCCCGGTCACGTTCCTCGAATGGCTCGACACGTCAAGGACAACGCCATGAGACGCATCATCGTCGGCATCAGCGGCGCCAGCGGAGTGATCTACGGGGTCCGCCTGCTCGAGGTGCTTCGTGCTGTCGAGCACGTCGAGACCCATGTCGTCCTCAGCCCCGCGGCGCGGCGCACGCTCGCGCTCGAAACCGACCTGCCCGCCGGCCACGTGGAAGCTATCGCGGACATGGTCTACCGGCCGGGTGACATCGCCGCCGCGATCTCGTCGGGATCCTTCCGCGCGACAGGGATGATCGTCGCCCCCTGCTCGATCAAGACGGTCGCCGGGATCGCCACCTCGTACTCGGACAATTTGCTCTTGCGCGCCGCCGACGTGACGCTCAAGGAGCGCCGCCCGCTCGTATTGCTCGTCCGCGAGACGCCCCTTCACCTCGGGCACCTCAGGCTCCTGGTCCAGGTAGCCGAACTGGGGGCGGTGGTCATGCCGCCCATGCCGGCCTTCTACCACCGGCCCCAGACGCTGGCCGACGTGATCGA
>DASQRI010000342.1:0-12615 GCA_035642975.1 Mycobacterium sp. | reverse complement strand
GAGAACATGTTTCACCGCAAAGGTTTGCCGAGCCGCACCAAGATTATCGAACTGCACACGGCCTGGCTGGAGGGCGGAACAGTGGTGATCGTGGACGCTAGTAACTGACGTCCAAAGCTGAGTTCGCTCTAGTCAGCTGTCTGGCGGCCTTCGGCTTCGTTGACCGCGCCGAGAGAACTACGCGGCGGCGATGACATACTGACCGCATTCGAGGGAGGTGGGGACGTGACGAGCCACGAGGATTTCGGCGCACGATTGCCAGATGACTTGTCGGATCGTGCCATTATCCGAAGCGTTCGGGTCCTGGTGGGGTCCGAGGTTGGCGGGGTTACGGCGGCGGCGTTCGCGGAAAGACACGCACGTAACGCGGCCGAACGCGCCACCTGGGCGGCGCTGCATGCACTTGAGCTGCAAACCCGCGACGCGGTCTATGAGCAGCTGGGCGACGCCGCAACACGATTCAGCACGACAGAACGGTTCGCCAACACCGTCGGCACGGCCAACGGCGCCGCCGTGACCGTGTTGCCTCATCGGTTGCAGATGCGTTCGCTCGTCCTAGCCACCAAGCCGTTCATCCGGCATTTCCGTAAGCTCGACCAGCACTTCGCCGACGGGCCTCGGGCCGCGTTCTTTCGCTATGTCCTCGCCCACGAGCTCGCGATCGCCGAGCTGGGCAGGCGAGTGTTGACACGCGACGAAAATCCTCTGGCACCGGTTGAGTCATTGCTCGGCAACGTTCCGAGATCAACCTGAGGGATCATCTTTCCTGGTGCTGGTCGGTATGGATGTCCTTGGTGTCGAAGATCGTTGCGCCATCAACACTGTCACTACTCGCGAGTTCGACGCGCCGATGCATGTCGACCGACATCTGCGGCAGCTTAGCTAGATCGACCCATCGCGCGTCGAGGCTTTCGTCATCGGCGGGGAAAGGCTCTCCGGCAACCCAATCCATCCGGAACACGTGATCCAGGTACTGAGCATGATCACCATTGGCGTGCACGGTTGGGCGGCTCACGTGCACCCAGGCCAATCGGCGGGCGACCGCCTGGATGCCGGTCTCCTCAAGCACTTCGCGCACAGCACAGTCCGCGGGATTCTCGCCCGGTTCGACGATGCCGGTAACCGGGGTCCAGGCGTGGTTGTCGGCGCGCTGCACCAGAAGCACCTGTTGATCGCGAACGACCACAGCGGTCACCCCCGGCATCCACAGTGGTGCATGACCGATGTGCCGACGAAGTTCAACGATGAATTCGGGGATCGGCACACTCAATGTCTAACAGACACGTCCAACAGAGGTCAGCGCACCGCGGGCGATGTATTGGGTATTGGCGAATAACGCGATCATGACGGTCGGATCGTCCACCGCGCGGCGCAGGAACGCGGCGTGGGCGTCGACTTGGTCAGCGGGAGCACCGATTTCGCTCAGATACGCCGGCGCGCACTGGTCGAATCCCAGGGCGTGCACGAGTTTGGCCTCCGCCGAGGCGGCCACCGGCTGGTAACGGTCGCAGCGGTGGACGGCAAAACCGGTTTGATCGAGCAGTTCTTCGATGCGCTCGGCGACGTCGTAGGACGCGCCGCGTGCTCTGCCGAGGGCATACCACCACGGCCGCCAGACGTCGCTGTCATGACTTCCGGGCAGAAAGCGCAAGCTGCCGACGTCGGCGATCTCCAACAGCAGCGCGCCATCGTCGGTGAGCATGTTGGCCATCGCCAGCAGGGCGCGCCGAACGTCGCTGACATGCATGAGCAGAAATCTGCTGTAGACCCAGTCGACGCGCACGCCGCCGAGCGGATCGTCCTCAACGGCGCCGTGGATGAAAGTCACGTTGTGGCGGTGGGCCAGCGTTGATCGGGCAATCTGCAACTGATCGGCTGAGGCATCCACGGCGTACACCACGCCCGTTTCGCGGACGCGGGCAGCGATGCGGTCGGTGACCGCACCGTGGCCGCAGCCAAGGTCTGCAATCGCATCACCCGCCGCGACACCGGCCGACTCGATAAACGCCGCGGAGTTCGGATCGTAGAACTGCCCAAGCAGTTTGAGCCGTTCGGCGTCCGCATCGCCCAGCCGCATGCTGTAGCCAGACTTCATCTGGGCGAGACCATCGGCCTCTGCCAGTCACGGCGCGCGTTCTGCCGACCCAGGCTGATGAACTCCTTGACCGTGGCGACCAGCCGGTCAGGCCGGTCGCGCAGTGCACGCGCCGCGGCCCGAACGGCCCTTGGCGGCGTGAACAGCTGCGACGGGCGGATCTCGTGATTGAGCACACCAAAGAACATCTGGGTCGCTTGGGGATCGTCGGCAACGTCCCGCATCAACCGCGTGGTCAACGGTGACGAGGTGCCGGATCGACCCATATCGCTTGCGAACCAATACATTTCGTACGCGTCGTCATCGCGCCATTGCCACCAGCGCCGCATGGCCGCGTCGGGACTGCCGTTGCCCAGTCCAGCCTCGATGGCAGGGGCCAACCGATCGGCCTGCCGCAGTGCGTCACCGATGCCTTGCCCTGGCGACGGGTCCTTGAAGTGCCCAGCGTCGCCGATCAGCACCCAGCCGGGACCGGCGGCCTCGCGAAAGTAGCCATGCCAGTTCGTGAGTACCCGGATGGGACCGACACGCCGCCCGTCGGCGATGACGTCAGCAAGTTCCGGCCATGCGCGGATACCGGCGGTGAAGTTGGCGTCACGATCCGTGTGGAACTCCGCTTGGTCGGCCATGTCAATCCCGATCGCGGCCATGTAGAGATCACCGTCGGTGGGGCCGGCGAGGAAAGCCCGCGCCCCCCGCCGACCAATGCGCGCGCGCCCTTCACGATCGTGCACACCCTCGAAATATCCCCAGGCGAACATCCTTCCCGCCGGCGCGACGTGATACTCGCGAGCTCCGACCAGGGAGGCGACCGTCGAATGACGACCATCAGCACCCACCACCAACCGCCCATGGATAGGGCCTGCGGCCGTGTCGACTCCGGTGACGCGATCGTCCTCTGTGATCAGACCGGTGACGCGCAGCCCGGTGCGAACGTCGACACCGCCCGCAGCCGCGGCGTCGACGAGCAACGCGTCGAGCGTGACGCGCCGAACACACAGGCTGGAATGTGGGAAGTCGGCTTCATCGAGCACCGCGTCGATGCGGACGGCATCGTCGATAACCATCGTCAAGCGATCGAGCGGAACCGCCCCGGCCGCCAAGATCCCATCGAGGACGCCAAGCTGGCCCAACAGTTGCACTCCGCACGGCTGGATCAGATGAGTCGACGGGGTCTCCGACGGAAACTGGGCACGATCGACCAGGCAGACGCTCGAACCGCGGCGCGCCAGCATCACCGCCAGCGGAGATCCAGCGCAGCGCGCGCCGACAATCACCACGTCGAATTGGGTCACACCCCTCCTTCAATCGGCAGAAGCCTTGAACCGTGACCCTACGCAATAAATAAGGGATTGTTAAGGGTCCTTAGATAACGCTTAAGTCAAGGCTGGAACCCGTCGATCAGAAGATCGTTCCACGCAGGATTACCACGTCGGGGTGATTCAACACCGCCGGCCCGCGACGCGGATCGTCGTTGTAGCACAACAGGTCTGCTGAGGCGCCGTCGTCCAGGGCCGGCCGGCCCAGCCATCGGCGAGCATCCCAGCACGCCGCGCCCAATGCCTCGGTGGGACTCATCCCAATGCCCTTGAGCGCTTCCACCTCGTCTCCGATGCGCCCGTGGGCGATCATGCCGCCGGCGTCGGTACCGGCATAGATGGGCACGCCGGCATCCCGGGCCGCGGTCAGCCGCGGGTAGCAGTGGGTGTACAGGTCGCGCATGTGGGCGGCGTAGACGGGATACTTCCCCGCGGCGTCGGCGATGCCGGGGAAGTTTTCGACGTTGATCAGGGTCGGCACCAGCGCGGTTCCGTGTTGGACCATCAAGTCGATGGTGTCGTCCGTCAGTCCGGCGCCGTGCTCAATGCAATCGATCCCCGCCGTGATCAGGCCGGGCAGCGCGTCCTCGCCGAAGACGTGCGCGGTGACCCGCGCACCGTGGGCGTGGGCGGCATCGATCGCCGCTTTGAGCACTTCGTCGGACCATAGCGGCGCCAAATCGCCTACCCCACGGTCGATCCAGTCGCCGACCAGCTTGACCCAGCCGTCGCCGCGTTGCGCCTGCAGGGCCACCGCGTCGGGCAGCTGTGATTCGTCTTCGATGTCGATGGGCAGGCCCGGCATGTAGCGCTTGGGGCGGGCCAGATGCCGACCGGCGCGAATGATGCGGGGCAGGTCGTCGCGATCGTCGAGGCTGCGGGTGTTGATCGGCGAACCGCAGTCTCGCAGCAGCAGCGCTCCGGCCGCGCGCTCGGTCTCGGCCTGACCGATCGCCTCGTCGAGCTCGACGGCGCCCTGCGGCCCCAGCCCGACATGGCAATGCGCGTCGACCAGCCCGGGCAGAATCCAGCCGCCGTCGAAAACGGTGTCAGCGCCGCTGACCGGTTCGCGGCTGATCCGGCCGTCGACGACCCACAGTTCGACGGCATCTCCGTCGGGCAGCCCCACCCCGCGAACGTGCAGACGCACGGGTGGGTTTACTTCTGGCCCGGGAAGTTCAGCTTGGACAGGTCGAAATCGGCCAGCCCGGGCGGCAACTCGTCAAGACCCTGCGGCATGTTCGACAGGTCGGGAAACCCGGCCGGCATGCCCGCGCCAAGCGGGCCGCGAACCTTCGGCGGAGTCGGCCCGAACTTCTTGCCCTTTTTCCCTTTGCCGCCCTTGCCTTTTGCGTTCTTCCGCGTCGCCGACTTTCGCCCCAACCCGGGTATGCCCATGCCGCTCACCATCGACGACATCATCTTGCGGGCCTCGAAGAAACGGTCGACCAGTTGGTTGACCTCCGACACGGTCACGCCCGATCCATTGGCGATGCGCAGCCGTCGCGAGGCGTTAATGATCTTCGGGTCGGCCCGCTCCTGCGGCGTCATGCCGCGGATGATGGCCTGCAGCCGGTCGAGTTGGCTGTCGTCGACGGCGGCCAGGGCGTCCTTCATCTGGCCCGCGCCGGGCAGCATCCCCAGCAGGTTGCCGATCGGGCCCATCTTACGGATCGCCAGCATCTGCTCGAGGAAGTCCTCCAGCGTCAGCTCGCCCGACCCGATCTTGGCCGCGGCGGCTTCGGCCTGCTCCACATCGAAAACCTGCTCGGCCTGCTCGATCAGGCTCAGCACGTCGCCCATGCCAAGAATGCGGCTGGCCATCCGGTCCGGGTGGAAGACGTCAAAGTCCTCCAGCTTCTCCCCGGACGACGCGAAAAGTATTGGCACACCAGCGATTTCGCGGACAGATAGCGCGGCGCCACCGCGCGCGTCGCCGTCCAGCTTGGTCAGCACCACACCGGTGAAGCCGACACCCTCGCCGAACGACTGCGCAGTGGCGACGGCGTCCTGACCGATCATCGCGTCCAGGACGAACAGCACCTCGTCGGGATCGACGGCGTCGCGGATGGCGCCGGCCTGGGCCATCAGCTCCGCGTCGATACCCAATCGTCCGGCGGTGTCGACGATCACCACGTCGTAGTGCTTGGCGCGGGCCTCGGCGAGCCCGGCGGACGCGACGGCGACCGGGTCACCCGGACCGGCCTGTGGGTCGGCATGCGACTCCGCCGACGCGCCGGGGTGCGGGGCGAACACCGCAACACCGGCCCGCTCCCCCACGATTCGCAGCTGGCTGACCGCACCCGGACGCTGCAGGTCGCAGGCCACCAGCAGCGGAGTGTGGCCCTGGCCGCGCAGCCACAGCGCCAGCTTGCCGGCCAGCGTCGTCTTACCGGAGCCCTGCAGGCCGGCCAGCATCACCACGGTCGGCGGCGTCTTCGCGAACGCGAGCTGGCGGGTCTGCCCGCCGAGGATGCCGATCAGTTCCTCGTTGACGATCTTGACGACCTGCTGGGCCGGGTTGAGCGCTCCGGACACCTCCGCGCCCTTGGCGCGGTCTTTGATCCGACCGACGAACGCCCTGACCACCGGCAGCGACACGTCGGCCTCGAGCAGCGCCAGCCGGATTTCGCGAGTGGTGGCGTCGACGTCGGCCTCGGTCAACCGGCCCTTGCCGCGAAGTCCTTCCAGGGCTCCGGTGAGCCGATCGGACAGCGATTCAAACACGTCGCCCAGCCTAGCCGGGCGACGACGCCCGCCGTGAAACGGCGGGAAAGGAGCCCGGCAATCGGGCTCAGCGCACAGGATGAGGGCATGCTCGAGGTGATCGACAAAGGATCCTGCAGCCAAGCGCATCCGATGCCGCTGCTGTTCGTGCACGGCGGATGGCATTCGGCGTCGTGCTGGAGCAACTTCCTGGACTTCTTCGCCGACACCGGCTACCGCGCGGTCGCCGTGAGCCTGCGCGGACACGGCGGCAGCCCCACCGCGAAGCCGTTCCACGCGTGTTCGATCGCCGACTACGTCGACGACGTCCACGCCACGGCTGAGCGCCTCGGCGGCCGACCGTTGCTCATCGCCCATTCCTTGGGCGGCTTCGTCGTCCAGCGATACCTCGAAACCCGCGACGCCCCGGCCGCTGTGCTGGTGGCGTCCGTGCCGCCGCAGGGCGTGCTCGGGCTGGCGATGCGTATCTGGAGTCGCCACCCGTGGATCTCGATGCGGTCGCTGCCGGTCGGCAACTTGGCCGGGTTCATCGGTACCACGCCGCTGGTCCGCGAGCACCTGTTCAGCGCCCACACGCCGGACGACGTCGTGGAATCGTGCGCGGCGAGTGTGCAATCCGAGGCGGTGCGCGCCTCCCTGGTCGACCCGCTGATCCGCCGCGTGCGCACCACGCGGGTGAACACCCCGATGCTGGTTCTCGGCGCCGCCGACGACGGCATGGTCACCAACGCTGAGGTGCGCGCGACGGCACGCGCCTACCGGACCGAAGCAGAATTCTTTCCCGGCATGGGACACAACATGATGCTCGAACCCGGATGGGTGGGCGTGGCCGAACGAATTCACGCTTGGCTTCAGACGCGCAGCCTCGGTTAGACGGCGGCGAGCTTTCCAGGGTCCTCGGGCGGTGCCAACACCGCCAACAGGTGTTGCTCGATCCCCCCTCGCGTGCCGGAACCGGGCTCGCCGGCCGCCTTGGCGGCGGCGCTTCGAGGCGGCAACACGATGCAGAACACGTCGTCCACCATCGATCCGCGCGTGGTGACCTTCGCCCAATCGATGTTCACTCCGGCACGCTCGAGCGCCCCGGTGAGCAGTGCGAGTAGACCAGGGCGGTCATTCGCGCGGATTTCGATGATCAACCGACCAGGCGTGCCGTCGAACCAGAGGATCCGCGGCGGGGCGGTCGAATGATGCACCGGAACCGCCGTCGGCGCATCGCCGAACGGTTTGGGCTGAGCTGCATCTGCCCGCCTGTCCAACGTGCCCAGCACGTCGACCTCGCCACCCAGCGCGCGGACGAGCTGCTGACGCAGCAAGCCGGCGGCGGGCGGGCTACCGAAGTGCGGCGAGACGGTGAATTCGCTGATCGCGACACCATCTTGAATGTTGACGGACGCCGAATGCACGCGCAGCGAGTTCAGCGTGAGCACTCCGGCCGCTTTGGACAGCAGCCCGCGCTGGTCCGGGGCGATCACCACCGCCTGATAAAGGCGCTGGCCGTGACCGGGCCGCAGCTCGACGTGCACCTTGCGGTCGGCTGCCAGCGCAAGGTATTCGGGGTCGAGCGGGTCGGCTTGCGGCAACGCCTCGCCGTTCATCGCCATGCGGCTGCGGCGCACCAAGTCGCCGATCAGCGACGCCTTCCAGTCGCTCCACACCCCCGGCCCGGTGGCCAGTGAATCGGCCTCGGTCAGCGCGTGCAACACGTCCAGCAGCACCGGGTCTCCGTCCAGCGCATCGCAGACCGTGGCGATGGTCTTCGGGTCGTTGAGGTCTTGGCGGATCGCGACCTTCGCCAACAACAAATGGTGGTACACCAGCTTGGACAGCATCTCGACGTCGGACGGCCACATCCCCAGCCGGGTGCCGATCTGGGTGGCCAGCTGCGCCCCGAGCACACAGTGGTCGACGTCGCGTCCCTTCCCGAGGTCGTGCAGCAGCGCACCGAGGATCAACAGGTCGGAACGGGCTACCCGGGTGGTGAAAATCCTTGCCCGTGAGACGGTTTCGGCCAGGTGGCGATCGACCGTCCAGATATGGACGACGTCGCGGGGTGGCAGGTCGCGGACCGCTCCCCACTCCGGGAAAAGCCGGCCCCACAACCCGGTGCGGTCGAGCGTTTCGATTACCGCGATCGTGTCCGGACCCGCGGTTAACAGGACCAGCAGGTTGTCCAACGCCTCGCGCGGCCACGGCGTCGGGAGTTCCGGCGCGGTGTCGGCCAGCCGGCTCAACGTGGACACCGCGATCGGCAGCCCGGTGACCGCCGATGCCGCCGCCACTCGCAGCAAGAGGGTGGGATCGCTCTGCGGCCGGGCGTCGCGGGCCAGCACGATCTCACCGGCGTACTCGACCACTCCCTCGTCCAGCGGTCGGCGCGGACGGCGCCGGATCGCCGACATCCCGCGCCGCGGCAGGGCGTTGGCGGCGGTGCGCAGCCCGGCGTCGACGCGGTAGCTGATGGTGCGGCCCACGTCGGACAGCGTCCGGGACAGGTCGAATCTGTCGCCGATATGCAGGGCGGCGCTGATCTCGTCGGCGAATTGGGCCAACACCAGGTCATGGCCGCGACCGGAGACCCGGTGCAGTTCGGTCCGGACGTTAAGCAGGGTGAGGTGCGCGCCGGTCAGCGAACCCAACGGGTCGTCTGGGTCACCCGCGCCGAGTCGGTCGGCGAGGTGCGCGACGGCCAACGCGTCGAGCAACTGAACATCGCGTAGACCGCCGCGGCCCAATTTCACGTCAGGTTCGGCACGGTGTGCGATCTCGCCGCCGCGGCGCCACCGGGCATGCGTCTCGTCGACGAGTTCGCCGAACAGGGACTGGATTCCGGTCCGCCACTGCCGCCGGACTCCCTCGATGAGCCGGGCCGACAGCTCGTCGTCGCCGGCGATGTGCCGGGCATCCAGCATGGCCAGACACGCCGAGACGTCCGCACTGGCGACCTCCAGCGTCTGGGACACGGTGCGCACGCTGTGATCAAGACGAATGTTGGCGTCCCACAACGGATACCAGAGCTGGTCGGCGACCTCCCGGACGACGTCGGTCGCCATGTCATCGTGCAACAGCAACAGGTCCAGGTCAGAGTAGGGCACCAGTTCGCGACGGCCCAGCGAGCCGGTCGCGACGATCGCAAAGCCGCTGCCGGCCGTGACACCGATCTCGGTGGCCTTTGTGGTCAACCAGAATTCGTGCAGCTCGCCCCACGCTTCGCGCAGGGCGGCCGAATCAAGTTCGTTCGGTCCCCGGGCAAGGAGCTTTTCCCGGGCAGCGGCCAAATCGCTGGCCGGGCCGGCGCTCTTGCCCGCTGCGGCCTCTGGCTGTTTCATTCCCGTCCAGGTCGGATCGGTTACTCCCAAGGAGTCTTCATGCGGCGCGTATCAGATGGCGTCGGCTCCGCGTTCACCGGTGCGTACCCGCACCACCGTTTCCACCGGGCTGACCCACACTTTGCCGTCGCCAATCTTACCGGTGCGTGCGGCCCGCACGATGCTGTCCAGGACCTTGTCGGCGTCGTAGTCTTCGACCAACACCTCGATACGCACCTTCGGCACGAAGTCCACCGAGTACTCGGCACCGCGGTAAACCTCGGTGTGCCCCTTTTGGCGTCCGTAACCCTGAACTTCGCTAACCGTCATCCCCAGGGTTCCCACCTGTTCAAGGCTGGCCTTGATGTCCTCGAGCGTGAACGGCTTCACGATCGCGGTTATCAGCTTCATTTGTGCTCCGCCTCTACTTTGTCGCCCACTCGATCCTCCTGGCCGTAATCGCCGTCCGGCAGACTCGCATGCGGAAGAACCGAGCCGGTGGCCGTTGCGAAATCGTAACCGCTCTCCGCGTGCTCGGACTCATCGATACCAGCCGCTTCCTCCTCGGGAGTCAGACGCAGCCCGATCGTGTATTTGAGTATCAGGGCAAGGACAAGGGTGCCGACGGCGGAGTAGGCGAGAACGCTGAACGCGCCGATCGCCTGCCGCTCGAGCTGGCCCCAACCGCCGCCGTAGAACAATCCCTTCGACACACCGGCAACGCCGTTGATCGCGGGGCTTTCCGGGGCGGCAATCAGACCCACCAGCAGCGTGCCGGCCAGACCGCCGACGAGGTGCACACCGACGACGTCCAGGGAGTCATCGAAGCCGAGCTTGAATTTCAGCCCGACGGCCAGCGCACACAGCACCCCGGCCACCGCGCCGATCGCCAAGGCGCCCAATGCGTTAACTGACGAGCAGGAGGGTGTGATGGCGACCAGTCCGGCGACGATGCCCGAGGCCGCTCCCAACGTCGTTGCATGGCCATCGCGGATCCGCTCGGTGAGCAGCCAGAAGAGCATGGCCGTGGCCGTGGCGATCGTGGTGGTCATGAATGTCGATCCGGCGACGCCGTTGGCGCTGGTGGCCGAACCGGCGTTGAACCCGTACCAGCCGAACCACAGCAAACCTGCACCGAGCATCACGAATGGCACATTGTGCGGACGGAACAGTGTGGTGGGCCAGCCCCTGCGCCTGCCGAGGACGATCGCCAGCACCAATCCGGCCGTACCGGAGTTGATATGAACCGCAGTACCGCCGGCGAAGTCGATTGCGTGCAGCTTGTTGGCGATCCAGCCGCCGTGCTCGGACGCGAAACCGTCAAATGCGAAGACCCAGTGCGCGACCGGGAAGTAGACGATCGTCGCCCACAGTCCGGCGAACACCAGCCACGCACTGAACTTCAGCCGGTCGGACACCGCCCCGGAGATCAACGCGACCGTAATGATCGCGAACATCAGCTGGAACGCCACGAAGACGGTGGCCGGCAACGTACCGGCCAGCGGGATATCAGTCGCCGCAAGGCCCTTGCTGGGATCCGCGGCCACCGAGTTGCTACCGATGAGACCCTTCAGACCGAAGTATTCGGTCGGGTTACCGATGACGCTGTCTGTGTCGTTGCCGAATGCCATCGAGTAGCCGTAGAGCACCCACAGCACCGTCACCACGCCCATCGCACTGATGCTCATCATGAGCATGTTGAGCACGCTTCTGGCGCGCACCATGCCGCCGTAGAAGAACGCCAAACCTGGCGTCATCAACAGCACAAGCGCGGAACTCGCCAGCATCCAGGCGGTATCGCCGGTATTGGGCTGGCCCAGTATGGGGAAACTCACTCGCTATCACCTCCGGTCGGCCGTCAACTGGCCCTCAGACATGTGCCTGATGACCTGATCCAGAACCTTGCGCAGTGGTTGTTTCAAAAAGCGACGCTGGCAGGTTTCGCCGGTGTTACATAATTTTCTCTTGCCGCTCAGCCGAGCGAGGCATCGACGAATGCGGCGGGTTCGAACGGCGCAAGGTCGTCGGGTCCTTCACACAGTCCGACCAGGTTTCACCGGCACCCCGAGTTCCTGCTGAACACGGAAAACGATGCCGCCCTTGGCGGTCCCGTCCAGCTTGGTCAGCACCACTCCGGTGATCTCGACCGCCGCGTGAAGGTTGCAAATGGCGGGGAAGATAGGGGCACGGGTTCAGAATCGTTTCACTGTTGGTCAACGATGTCCTGCCATCTGCACGCGCAGTTTTGGGTTGCCGGCGCAGGCCGTGGGTTCGAGTCCCGCCCCCACACAAGTGCACGGCGCTAATTCAGTGCGATGTCGCGGTGCTCGATGAGGTCGCGCACGCCGGCGGCGCCGAGTCGCTCCCGGAACGCCTGCACGGTGTAGCCGATGACGGTCGCATCGGTACGGGCACGCACCGTGGCCGAGCGGGGCATACCGAACAGTGGCCCGATCTCGCCGAAGTAGTCGCCGGGCCTGGCGACCTTGAGCAGCTCTTCACCGCCGGCCGCCAGCTCGCGTACTATCTCGAGTTCGCCTTCGGCGACTATGTAGATCAGGTCCCCTATACTGCCCTGCTCGAACAGCACGGAACCGCTTGCAAGACTGAGTGTTTCGGGCGCCCGGTGGATTGAGATGAACTGCGGCACCATCTCGACGACGCGGTCGGCGAGCGGGAGGATCCGGGTGTCGTGCGTCGCGACCACGACAACCCGCTCACCCGTCGCCAGCTCGCGGATCAGCCGCAGCACCTCTTCTACCTGGATGAAGTCCAGGTGCGCCGTGGGTTCGTCGGCCAGGATCAACGGCGGGTCCAATGCGATCGCGCGGGCGACCGCCACCCGTTGCTGCTGACCGCCGCTCAGGTCGCCGGGCCGGTGCCTCATCCGGTCCTGCAGTCCGACGCGCGTCAGTAACTCCTCGGCGCGCTCCTGCGCCGCGCGATACGACCGTCCGGCCGCCCACAGCGGCACCATCACGTTCTCAATCGCGCTGAGGCTCGCGACCAGGTTGAACGCCTGGAATACGATGCCGACGGTGTCGCGTCGGTACGCGGCAAGCGCGCGGCGATCCAGCCTGGTGACCTCGACGTCGCCGAACTCGATCCGGCCGGCGGTCGGGCTGAGGATGCCGCCCAGGCACGACAGCAATGTGGTCTTCCCGCA